>DASXAN010001031.1:0-4337 GCA_036406755.1 Gemmataceae bacterium | reverse complement strand
ACGTCCACCGTGTAGTTGATCGCCTCGAACGTGTAAAACGAGATGCCGATCGGCAGGATCACGTCCAGCACGCCGCGACCACTCCACGACGGCAGGCCCGCGGCCCGGAGCGCATCGTGGAGAGAGTCGAGGAAGAAGTTGGCGTACTTGAAATAGACCAACAGGCCGAGGTTGACGACCAGACTCAGCAATAGCAGCAGGCGGCGGAGGGACTGCCGCTGCCAGGCGTCCATGCCGCGGGCAACGAGGTAGTCCATGAGCGTCGTGCCCAGGACGATGCACGCCAGCCACTTGTTCCAGCAGGCGTAGAAGAAGAAGCTCGCGCCGAGCAGGAGCCAAACGCGGGCCTCGCGCCACGGCGTCAGCCAGTAGACGGTGAACACCGCCAGGAAGAAGAAGAGGTATTCCTTCGTGCAAAATAGCATCGGGGTCCATCCCTCTGCGGCGACCGGCCGGGCGCGCCGGGGCGGGCGCGGGCCGCGAGTATAACCCGGCCGTGAGTGAGGTCAACCGCGGCTGGGGCGTGTTGATCTGGGCGGCCTGGGGCAGCCTGTGACCCGGCGGCAGGATTGGCGCTGCCGGGCTTCGGGCCGTGTGCTAGACTCCCGCCCGCATCTTCCCCCGGCCCCGTCAAGGAGGACGGACCGTGTCCGAGGAAAAACCCAAGTCCGGCAAGCTCAAGGGGATCATCGGCGCGTTCGCCGGCCTGCTGTCGGGCGGCGCGATGATGTACCTGTCGCCGCTGGTGGACCGGGTCATCAAACCGCAAAAGCCGTTCGCCAACTTCGCCGTCGAGAACAACGGTTTGCAGGTGACCGTGCACAACCGCTCGGCCGGCGGCGACGGCTGGTGGGACTTCGGCGACGCGTCGGCCCTGGAGCCCGCCACATCGGCCAGCGAGGCCGTCAATCACACCTACGCCAAACCGGGCGCCTACACGGTCAAGCTGTCGCTCCGCAACTTCCTCGGCGACGAGGCCGAGCGGGCGGTGCAGGTGGAGTTGAACGGGCAGGCCACGGCTGCGGCCCCGCCGGCGATCCTGAAACTGGACGCGATCCCGCTCAGCCCGCAGCCGATCGCCCCGGCCACCTTCCGCCTCGTCGGCACGGCCCAGAACGCCGAGCTGGCCGTGTGGGACGTGGACGAGCAGCTCGAGATTGTCAAGGATTCGCCGAACCAGCAGGACAAGCTGGTGACGTTTAACGCCCCGGGCCGGCACACCGTCCAGTTCGCGGTGCTGAACGGCTCGACCACGCAGAAGCAGGTGGTGACGGTGGACGTCCGCCCGGCCCGACGAACGCGCTGCTGGCCGTGCTGTCCGTCGCCGACTCCGGGATGAAAGTCGAGCGGAAGACGGTCACGGAAACGATTCCACTCGTTCCGGAGGCTCAAGCGAAGCCGTTTGAGAAGCCGCTGACGCCGCATCACGGGTATCACGTCGTCGAGGCGAAGTTGGCCGGCAAACAACCAGCCGGCGTCCGCAACGTGGCGGTGCAGGTCAGTCCGGATCACACGGCGGTCAAGGTGACGGGCGAGTTGCTGCCGGCGACCGCCAAGCCGGGCCAGGCGGGCCAGGCGATGGTCGCCGTTCCCGTGGCGATCACGGTCGAAAAGCAATCGGCCGGCGGCCGCAAGCCGGCCGGCAGCACGGCCACGTTGGCGGTGCCCGGCACGACGACGGTCCCGCTGGCCGCCATGCCGGCCGACTGGGTCAACGCCAAGCGGCAGGCGACGCTAGAACTGCGGTACGGGACGCAGAAGATTCTGCCGCCGGTGCCGCTGCCGTATCGATCGCCGCTGACGGTCGGCAGCAAGCAGTACACGCTCGAGGCGACCGTAGCCGGCGACCAGGTGCGGATCGACGTGCGGTAGCTACGAGTCACTTCTTCGTTTCGCCGCGCGGCGCAGCTAAGCGAGACAGACGCTTGGCTGCGCCCCGCGGCGAAACAAATACCGTGGTTCCTATAATGCCCTCAGTCGGAGGGCATTCGGATGGACGTGCGACCCGGGCTGCGCCCGGTCGAAATCCGCCGCGACGGCGACGACCGCCTCTTCATCGCCTGGAGCGACGGCCGCCAGGGCGCCGTCACCTGGGACGCCCTCCGCGCCCATTGCCCCTGTGCCACCTGCCGCGAGGACCGGCAGAAGCCGCCCGACCCGTTCCGCGTCCTGTCCCCGCGGGAGCTGGCGGCCGGCCCACCGCGGCCGGTGGCAATGAGCCCGGTCGGCTATTACGCCTACAAGGTCGTCTGGAACGATGGACACGACGCCGGCATCTACACGCTCGAGAATCTCCGCGAGTTGTGCGAACCGGTGAGTGAACCTGCGCCGAACCCACCCGGGGCCCCGGGTGGGCGTTAGGAGTCTTACATGCACCCCCACGGCCACGGGCAGCAGCAGAAGCTCTCGCTGCCGGGTATCCGGCAGGCGATCGCCGTCGCCAGCGGCAAGGGCGGCGTCGGCAAGTCCACCGTCGCCGCCAACCTCGCCCTGGCCCTCCGCGGCCGCGGATTCGCCGTCGGCCTGATGGACGCCGACATCTACGGACCGAGCGTGCCGATGATGATGGGTGTCGGCCTGGTGGATCAGGCCGTCACGCCCTTGCCGATCGAAAAGTACGGCCTGAGACTCGCATCGATCGGGTTCCTCATCGACCCGGTCAAGCCGATGATCTGGCGCGGTCCGATGGTTCACAAAGCCGTGAACGACCTACTCACTCAAATAAACTGGGGTGCGCTCGACTACCTGGTGATTGACCTGCCGCCGGGGACGGGGGACGCGCAGCTGACGCTGACGCAGACGGCGCCACTGACCGGGGCGGTGATCGTCACGACGCCGCAGGACGTGGCCCTGATCGACGCCCGCAAGGGGCTGGAGATGTTCCGCCAGGTGCGGGTGCCGGTACTCGGCATCGTCGAGAACATGAGTTATTTCGAGCCTGCCCCGGGGCAGCGGCATTACCTGTTCGGCCAGGGCGGCGGGCGCAAGATGGCGCACGAGGCGGGGGTACCATTCCTGGGCGAAGTGCCGATCGACCCGCGGGTGACGGAGTGCGGCGACCAGGGCGAGCCGATCGTGCAGCGGTACCCGGAGTCGGCCGTAGCGCAGGCGTACGCGAAACTCGCTGAGGTGGTGGCGGCCGAGGCCGGCAAGGCGGCGGAACAGGACCAGCTGCCACAAGTCGAACTCTAAGAGGGCTTAACCACAGATGCACACAGATACACACAGATCAGAAATGCCACTTGTGTCTGATCTGTGTTCATCGGTGTGCATCTGTGGTTAATCCGTTTCACATCAATTCCTTCGCCGCCTTGACGATGTCGCCCGCGGTCAGGCCGTACTTCGCCAAGAGCGCCTCCGGCGGGCCGGATTCGGCGAACGTGTCCTTCACGCCGATGAACCGCATCGGCACCGGCTTCTGTCGGGCCGCCGACATCGCCACCGCACTGCCCAGCCCGCCGTGCAGCAGATGCTCCTCGGCCACCACGATCCGCCCGGTGTCCCGGGCCGCCGCCAGCACGGCCGCGTCGTCCAGGGGCTTGACCGTGTGCATGTCCAGCACCCGGGCCTGTATCCCCTGCCCCGCCAACTGCTCGGCCGCGTCCAGGGCCGCGGACGTCATCAGCCCGTTGGCGATGACGGTCAGGTCCTTGCCGTCGCGGAGCTGGTTCGCCTTGCCCAGCCGGAAGTCGCAGCCATCGGGGTAGACAACGGGCACCTTCGGCCGGCCGGCCCGCAGGTAGGCCGGCGTCTTCATCGCGGCCAGTGCCCGCACGGCCTTATGCGTGGACGGCTCGTCGGCCGGCACGACGACGGTGAAGTTCGGCAGCGAGCAGGCCAGCGAGACGTCCTCGATGCCCATCTGCGACGGCCCGTCCTCGCCGATCGAGATGCCGGCGTGCGTGCCGACGATTTTGACATCCATGACCGGGAATGCAACCGACATGCGGAGCTGGTCGTAGGCGTTGCACATGATGAACGCGGCGAAGCTGGACGCCCACGCCCGCTTGCCGCTGGCGGCCAGCCCGGCCGCCACGCCGACGAGGTTCGACTCGGCGATGCCGACGTTGAAGAACCGGTCCGGGAACTTCTTGGCGAAGTACTCGGTGTGCGTCGAGTTGTGGACGTCGCCGTCCACCACGACCACGTCGCGGAACTCCTCGCCGAGCTGCGCTAGGGCGTGCCCGAACGCCTCCCGCACGGCCTGGCCCATTTTGAGGTTCATCAGGGGTGTCTCCGGCCGATCCGTAGGGTGGGTCGAGGGAGCGGAGCGACCGAGGCCCACCGAGACAGAGGCTGTGTCCGCGGCGGTGGGCCTCGGTCGCTCCGCTCCCTCG
>DASXAN010001030.1:0-8070 GCA_036406755.1 Gemmataceae bacterium | reverse complement strand
CGGAATTCGTCGCCCCGCGCACGCCGACGGAGGAGCTGGTGGCCGACGTCTGGCGGACGGTGCTGGGGGTGGGGCGGGTGGGCGTGTTGGACAACTTCTTCGAGCTGGGCGGCCACTCCCTCCTCGCCACCCAGGTTGTCGCCCGGCTGGCACAAGCCGCCGGCGTGGAACTGCCGCTACGGAGCTTGTTCGAGGCGCCGACGGTGGCCGGGTTGGCCGAGACCATCGAGGTGGCGCGGCGGGCCGACCGGCCGCCGCCGCTCCCGCCGGTCCGCCGGCGGCCGCGCGAGGGGCCTTCGCCCCTGTCGTTCGCCCAGCAGCGGCTGTGGTTCCTCGACCGCTTCGAGCCGGGCAGCCCGTTCTACAACATCGCCGCCGCCGCTCGCTTCACCGGGGAGCTGGACGCGGACGCTCTGGGCCGGAGCCTGCGGGAGATCGTCCGCCGCCACGAAGCCTGGCGGACCAAGTTCCCGGAGATCGAGGGGCAGCCGGCCCAGGTCATCTCCCCGGACCTGGAGGTGGCGCCGGGGACGGTGGACGTCAGCGACCTCCCCGCGGATGAACGCCAGGCCGAGGCGCAACGGCTGGCGCGGCAAGAGGCCCAGCGGGCGTTCGACCTGGCCCGCGGCCCCCTGGTGCGCGCCCTACTCATCAAACTCGCGCCGCAGGACCACCTTGTGGTCCTGGTCGTGCACCACATCGTCGCCGACGGCTGGTCACTGGGGGTGTTCTTCCGGGAGATGACGGCCCTCTACCGCGGCTTTGTCGGCGGCGATCCTGCGCCGCTGCCCGACCTCGCGGTTCAGTACGCCGATTACGCGGCCTGGCAGCGCGACTGGTTGCGTGGTGAGGTCTTGGAGCGACAGCTGGCGTACTGGACGGAGCGGCTGGCCGGCGCCCCGGCCGCCCTGGAGTTGCCGACGGACCGGCCCCGTCCGCCGGTCCAGACCGTCCGCGGGGCGACCGAGCCGCTGCGGCTCCCCAGCGAGCTGCTGGACCGGCTCAACGCCATCTGCCAGCGCGAAAACTGCACCCTCTACATGGTCCTGTTGGCGGCGTTCCAAACCTTGCTGCACCGCTACAGCGGGCAGGACGACGTCTGCGTCGGCACCCCGGTCGCCGGCCGCACGCGGCCGGAACTGGAGCCCCTGATCGGGTTCTTCGTGAACACGCTGGTCCTGCGGGCCGACCTGTCCGGCGACCCGACCTTCCGCGACCTGCTGGGCCAGGTGCGGGAAACCTGCCTGGGGGCCTACGCGCACCAGGACCTCCCCTTCGAGGTTCTCGTCGAAACCCTGCAGCCGCAACGCGACCTCAGTCGCACGCCGCTGTTTCAGGTGATGTTTGCGCTCCAGAACGCCCCGCGGCCGGCGGTGGACCTTCCGGGCTTGCGGCTGAGCCCGGTCGAGGCCGACAGCGGGACGGCGAAGTTCGACCTGAGTCTAGAGGTGGCCGAGACCGAACACGGGCTGGTCGGCCGCCTGGAGTACAACACCGACCTCTTCGAGGCGGCCACCGCCCGGCGGCTGCTGGGCCACTTCCAGATCCTGCTCGAGGCCGCGGCCGCCGACCCGGGGCGGCGCGTCTCGGAGCTGCCACTTCTGTCCGAGGCCGAGCGCCAGCAGATCCTCGTCGGCTGGAACGCGACCGACGAGACGGTCCCCGACCGGCCAACCGTCCACCGCCTTTTCGAGGCGCAGGTGGAACGGACCCCCGAGGCTGTGGCGGTGGGCTTCGATAGTGAGCGGGTGACCTACCGCGAGCTGAACGCCCGGGCTAACCGCCTGGCGCATGAACTCCGAGACCGCGGGGTCGGGCCGGACGTCCTCGTCGGGATCTGCCTGGAGCGGTCGGTGGATCTGGTGGTCGCCTTGCTGGGCGTGCTCAAGGCCGGCGGCGCGTACGTCCCGCTCGACCCCGCCTATCCGCAAGAGCGGCTGGATTTCATGATCACCGACGCCGGTGTCCGCCTCGTGCTGACCGAAAAGTCCCTGGCCTCGGAAGCCGCGGCGATCGCGCGGCGGAGTGCGGACGACCCGCCTTCGACGGCGGGGGCCGAGCACCTGGCCTACGTCATCTACACCTCCGGCTCGACCGGCCGACCGAAGGGCGTGCAGATCACCCACGGCTCCGTGGTCAACTTCCTGGCCTCCATGCGCCGCCGGCCGGGCATCAGCGCTCGGGACACCTTGTTGGCCGTGACCACCTTGTCCTTCGACATCGCGGCCCTGGAGATCTTCCTGCCGCTGTCGGTCGGCGCCCGCGTGGAGCTGGTGCGGCGGGAGATCGCCCAGGACGGCGCCCGACTGGCCGAGGCGCTGGCCGTGTCGGGGGCGACGGTCATGCAGGCCACGCCAGCCACCTGGCGGCTGCTGTTGGCAGCGGGCTGGTCGGGCGGCCCGGGCCTGAAGATTCTCTGCGGCGGCGAGGCCATGAGCCCGGAGCTGGCCCGGCAACTGCTCGCCCGCGGCGCCGCCGTCTGGAACCTCTACGGCCCGACGGAAACGACCATCTGGTCAACGATCCATCAGGTGGACGGGCGGGCCGGCCCGGTGCCGATCGGCCGGCCGATCGCCAACACTCAGGTCTACGTCGTGGACCGCCAGGGGCGGCCGGCGCCCGCGGGCGTGACGGGCGAATTGCTCATCGGCGGGGCCGGGGTGGCACGCGGCTACCTCGGGCGGCCGGAGTTGACCGCGGAGAAGTTCATCCCCGACGTGTTCACTGGTCGACCCGGCGCACGGCTGTATCGGACCGGCGACTTGGCGCGGTGGTTGCCCGACGGCGAGCTGGAGTGCCTGGGGCGGACGGACCACCAGGTGAAGGTCCGCGGCTTCCGCGTCGAACCGGGTGAGATCGAGGCCTTGATCGGCCAGCACCCGGCCGTCCGCCAGGCCGTCGTCACGGCGCAAGACGACACGTCGGGCGACAAGCGGCTCATCGCCTACGTGGTTCCGAATCCGGAGGAGGGTGGCGCCGAGGCGGACCCATGCGGAGAGCACGTAGCCCATTGGCAGCGCGTCTGGGACGAAGCCTACGCCCAGCCTTCCGCCCCGGCGGACGCCGGGCCTAACCTCAGTGGTTGGAACAGCAGTTACACAGGCCTGCCGCTGGGCGAGGAGGAGATGCGCGAGTGGGTCGAGTGCACGGTTCAGCGCATCCTGGCCCTACGGCCCTCGCGCATACTGGAGGTCGGCTGCGGCACCGGCCTGCTGCTCTTCCGCCTAGCCCGGCATTGCGCCCAGTACACGGCCACCGACGTCTCCGGGCAGGCGATCTCCAGCCTGCTCTGGCAGCTGCCGCACCAACCGCTCGACTTGCCCGTCAGGCTCTTGCAACGGCCGGCCGACGACTTCTCCGGGTTCGAGGAGGGGGCGTTCGACGCGGTGATTCTCAACTCGGTCGTGCAGTACTTCCCCGACATCGATTACCTGCTGCGTGTGCTCGAGGGTGCGGTGCGGGTCGTCCGGCCCGGCGGCTTCGTCTTCGTGGGCGACGTCCGCAACCTCGCGCTGCTGGACGCCTTCCACGCGTCCGTCCAACTGGACCGGGCCCCTCCCACGCTGGCCGTCGATCAGCTCCTCCGGCAAGTGCGGAAAAAGGTGGCACAGGAGCGGGAACTGGCCATCGACCCGGCCTTCTTCCCGGCCCTGGCGGGTCACCTGCCCCGGGTGCGCCGCGCCGATGTCCTGCTCAAGCGCGGCCGCCAACACAACGAGATGACCGCGTTCCGCTACGACGCGGTCCTCCAGATCGACGAGGAGCGGTGGCCCGCGCAGAGCCCGACCTGGCTGGACTTCCGCGAGCACGGGCTCACGCCGTCCGCCGTCCGCCGACTGCTGGAGGAGGAAAGGCCCGAGTCGCTCGCGTTTTCCGGGGTTCCGAACGCCCGCATTCCGGGGGGGGTCAAGGCGCTGCGGCGGCCGGACGCGGCGGCGCCGCGGACGGTCGGCGAACTCCGCGGATGCCCAACCCGTGACGGCGCGGTCGACCCCGAGGAGTTCTGGGCGCTGGGGGAAGCACTCCCCTATTCAGTCGAGACGAGCTGGACGCCCGGCGCGGACGACGGCCGGTTCGACGTCGTGTTCCGCCGCTGGCGGGAGCCGGGCGTCATCGGCGACGCGGTCGTCTCTCCCGACACGGCGACGGAGCGCCGCCCGTGGCACTCCTACGCCAACGACCCGCTCAAGGGGAAAGCCCTGCTGGACGTGGTGCCGCGGCTGCGCGAGAATTTGAAGCAGCGGTTGCCGGAGTACATGGTGCCGTCGGCGTTCGTGGTCCTCGACGAGCTGCCCCTGACGCCCAACGGCAAGGTCGACCGGAAGGCCCTGCCGGCCCCGGGACCGCAGAGGGCTGACTGGTACGGAGCGTACGTCGCCCCGCGGACCCCGAGCGAGGAGGTGCTGGCGGCCCTCTGGGCCGACGTCCTGGGACTGGAGCGGGTGGGCGTCCGCGACAGCTTCTTCGACCTGGGGGGCCACTCCCTCCAGGCCGCGCAGCTGGTCGGTCGCGCCTCGAAGGCGCTCGGACGCGAGGTGCCGGTCAAGGCCCTGTTTCTGCACCCGACGGTCGCGGATCTGGCCCGGGCGGTGGTCGATGACGCGGCCGACGGCCCGGCGGACCCGCGCCGCAACGGGAGCCCATCCGCGGAACCGCACCGCGGGTTGCCCGAGCTGGCCGCCCTCGCCCCGCACGTGACCGTCGAGCGGCGGCCGCTGCCGCCGCTGTTCGAATCCGGCGAGCTGGCCCCGGTGGACGCGGCCGCCGTCGGTTACCTCCCCACGGCGTTACTCCACTACACGGGACTGGCGCCGCGGGACATCATCGAGGGCTGGTGCGGCGGCCGGCCGGTGGTAAGCGGCCTGTTCGAGACGGCGCTGGGCCGGATCGGCCTGCTGCTCATTCCGCGGTTCGACTCACAAATATACCAAGACCCTGACGACCTCCTGGTCGTACTGGGTGAGGCGCTCCGGACCGCCGGACGGCTCGGTGCGTCCACCGTCTCGCTGACGGGACTCTTGCCGTCCGCCACCGACTATGGCCTGGCCCTCCGGCGTACCGTGGCGGATGCCCACCTGCCGCAGATCACCACCGGACACGCGACCACGACGTCGGCCGTAGTGCTGGCCGTCCAGCACATCCTGGCCGAGGCCGGCCGCGACCTGACCCGGGAGCGGGTCGGCTTTGTCGGCCTGGGTTCGGTCGGCACGGCGGCCTTGCGCACGCTACTATGCCGCCTGCCGCACCCGGCGGAGATTCGCCTCTGCGACGTTTACAGCAAGCGGGCCGCGCTGGCGGAGTTGCGCCGGGAGTTGACCCAGGAGCTGGGTTACCGGGGGCCCGTGCACGTCCTCGAGGCGCGCGGCAGCGTGCCGGCGGGCCTGTACGCGTCGAGCCTGCTCATCGGGGCGACCAACGTGCCGGACATCCTGGACGTGGACCGGCTGGCCCCGGGCACGCTCCTGGTGGACGACTCCAGCCCCCACTGTTTCCGACTGGACCGGGCCGCCCGGCGCCTCCGCGATCAGCACGACTTCCTCTTCACCGAGGGCGGCGTGCTGCGGGCACCGCAGCCGCTGCGGCAGACGATCTACGTGCCCGCCGGCCTGGAGCAGGTCATGCCGGCCGTGCCGGCGGAACTATTCGCCAACTGCGACCCACACCACATCACCGGCTGCGTGTTGTCCGGCCTGCTGTCCGCCCGGCAGGCGGACCTGCCGCCCACGGTCGGCCCGGTGAGTCCGGACGCGTGCCTCGACCACTGCCGCGCGCTGGAGCGGCTGGACTTCCGGGCCGCGGGTCTACACTGCGAAGGATACGCGGTGGACGGCGACTCGGTCCGAGAGTTCCGGCGCCGTTACGGCGGGGCGTCCGTGGCCGCCGACGCCGGGGAGGTGCCGCCGTGAACCTGGTCCGGCTGCTCCTGGCCTCGTCCCGCCGGACCGCGGTCCTCGCGCTGGCGGCCGGCCTCGTCGGCGGCGCGAGCGGCGTCGGCCTGATCGCCGTGATCCAGATTGCCCTCAGCCGCGACGGGGCCTCGGTCGGCTGGCTCGTCGTGGGCTTTGCCGCCCTGTGTCTGGTGGCGCTCGTCACGCGGGTCGTCTCCCAGGCCCTGCTGGTCCGCCTGGCCCAGGATTCCGTCTTCCGCCTGTACATCGACCTGAGCCGGCAAATGCTCGCCGTCCCGCTGCGGCAGTTCGAAACCATCGGCACCCACCGGCTCCTTGCGGCGCTGACCGAAGACGTGCCGGCGATCGCCGCCGCGCTCACCGGCATTCCGATCGCCTGTGTGAACGGCGCCGTCCTGCTGTGCTGCCTCGCCTACCTGGGCTGGCTGTCGCCACCGTTGCTCCTGGGCGTATTGGGCTTCCTGGCCCTGGGGGTGCTGACCTACCAACTCCTGGTCTGGAGAGCTTTGGCGCACCTGCGCCTCGCCCGGCGGGAGCACGACACGCTGATGAAGCACTTCCGCGGCCTGACCGAGGGCGTCAAAGAACTCCAGATGCACCGCGGCCGCCGGGACGAGTTCCTCGGCCGGTTCCTCGGGGGGACCGCCGCGGGCCTCCGCGACCGGACGACCGCCGGCATGGCCCTTTTCGCCGTCGCCGGAACCTGCGGGCAACTCCTGTTCTTCGTCTGTATCGGCCTACTCCTCTTCGCCGCGCCCGACCCCGTCCCGGGCGCCGTGTTGGGCGGCTTCGTCCTGACCATCCTCTACGCCGCCGCGCCGGTGGAAACCATCATGACGTGGTTGCCCATCCTGGGCCGCGGCCGCGTCGCGCTGCGGGCGGTCGAAGACCTCAGCCTGTCGCTGGCCGTCCGGCCGGGGCCGAGCGATAACGGGGCCGCCGGCTCGCCGGCGGAGGTGCATTTCGGACACGTTGAACTCGCCGGCGTCACGCACTCCTATCGCCCCGGTGCGGACGACGACGAAGACGGGTTTGCCATCGGGCCGATCGACCTGGTCCTCCGGCGGGGCGAATTGGTTTTCGTGGTGGGCGGCAACGGCTGCGGCAAGACCACCCTCGCCAAGCTGCTCGTGGGCCTGTACGCCCCCGTGTCCGGGGCCGTCCGACTGAACGGACGACCGGTCCGCGACCGGGACCGGGGCCGTTACCGGGAGCTGTTCGCAGCGGTCTTCGCCGACGGCTACCTGTTCGAACACCTGCCGGGCGGGGGAGGCGCCTGGTCGGACACCCGGGCGCGACGCTACCTCCACCGGCTGGAGTTGGGCCACAAGGTCCGCATCAAGGGCGGCCGGTTTTCCACCATCGACCTGTCTCAGGGCCAGCGGAAGCGGCTCGCCCTGCTGACCGCCTACCTGGACGACCGGCCCGTGTACGTCTTCGACGAGTGGGCCGCCGACCAGGACCCCCGATTCAAGGAGGTCTTTTACACCCGGCTGCTGCCCGAGCTGAAGGCGCGTGGAAAGGCCGTCCTGGTCGTCAGCCACGACGACCGTTATTTCCACGTGGCCGACCGCGTCGTCAAGCTCGATTCCGGAACGCTGGAAGAGGTGACTTCGAAGCATGACTCGGTCCGTTGGCACTGACCGCTGGCTGGCGTACGTCCGCCCGAGGCCGCTCGCCTCGGTCCGGCTCTTTTGTTTCCCGTACGCCGGGGGCGGGGCGTCCGTCTTCCGCGGCTGGGCGGACGGCCTGCCGTCCGCCGTCGAGGTCTGCCCGGTGCAGATGCCCGGCCGGGAGACCCGGTTCCGGGAACCCGCCTTTACCCGACTGCCCCTGCTGATCGAGGCGCTCGCGGAGTCCCTGTATCCGCACCTCGACCGGCCGTTCGCCTTCTTCGGCCACAGCCTCGGGGCGCTGGTGGCGTTCGAACTGGCCCGCCGCCTTCGCCGGGACGGCAGCCCCGAGCCGCAGCACCTCTTCGTCTCCGGCTCCGGCGCGCCGCAGGCGCGGGACCATAGCGGGGCGGTGATCCACACCCGGCCGGCGGACGAGTTCTGGCAGGAAGTCGGGCGCCTCAACGGCACACCGGCAGAGGTGCTGACCGACGGGGAACTGAGGGACCTGCTGCTGCCGACCTTGCGGGCTGATTTCGCCCTGTGCG
>DASXAN010001029.1:0-2828 GCA_036406755.1 Gemmataceae bacterium | reverse complement strand
AAGCCTCCGCGTCGCGGCTAACCGGTCACTGCCCACCGTGGGAGCGGACGTACCGCCACCGCGCTAGCGCGAGACCGTACAGCTCCCGGAAGTGCCGCAGCGCCACCTCGCCCAGCGGCGTCAGCTTCGCCCGCTCCCGGATCAGGGCGAACGCCTCCTTGATCTCCGCCGCCAGGTCGTCGCCGACGGCCGCCGCCCCGGCGGGGGCCGGCCACGGCAGCCCGCGGAACCCCGCCTCCCAGAAGTCCATCAGCAAGGCCCACTCGTACAGGTGCACGTACGGCACCTGGAACAGCGTCCGCACCGCCAGCGGCCGGCCGTATCGCGGGATCGGCCCCGTCATCTCGGCCGGGTTGAGCACCAGCGCCTGCCCCTGGCTGTAGAGGACGCTGTCGCACAGGTAGTCCTTGGTGTGTCCCAGCTCGTGGCCGAACCAGGTGAAGCAGAACGGGTCCAGGCACGGCTCGTCTCGCGGGGTGTACGACAGGCCGACGCCCATCACCCCCGGCAGCGTCGGGTCGGAGAACGACGCCCCGACGCCGGCGGCCGGCGGGAACTCGAACCCGCGGACGGTGTGGATCAGCCGGGCCAGCTCGCGGTGCACGGCCGGGGAGTTCCGCCGGATGGCCGCCAGCACCCGCCCGACGAGCCCGCCGGTCAGCCCGGCGTGCCCGTCCCGGAACCCGACCGGGTCGTAGCGGATGGATGAGCGGCTGAAGTGCCCGGCCTGCTGGAGCCGCGGGCGGACGGCCGGGTCCGGCGTCTGCAACCGGTCGCGGTCGGCCGGGTCGGCGTTGCCGACGAGCATCCGCAGGCAGTCGGCCCGCGACGTGACCAGGAACGGCGGCCCGTCGGCGTCGGCCAGCCGCCAGCACGCCTCAGCCGGGCCGAGGGCCAGCCGGACGATGCGGTTGGCGAGCAGTTCGTCGCCGGCCGTGTGCAGGGCCAGCGTCCAGTCGCAGAACGGGAACCCGACCCGGCCGAGCACGTCAGTACAAAGGTCGATCTCGCCGCACCAGGCCGGGTCGGCCCGCAGCACCAGGGCCAGGGCAACGTTGCCCAGGGCGGCGGGAGCAGACCCGGCGGCCGGCGTGGCGGCGGCGACGCTGTCGTGCCAGTGACGCAAGGCGTCGGAGAGCGGGGCGAGGGCGTGCAGCCCTTCGATGAGCAGGGGGTGGCAGAGCAGCCGCCGCTTGGCCGCGGCCGGGGCGACGCCGGCGAGGAAGGCCCGCAGGGGGGCGAGGGGCCCGCCGAAAGCGGACCCGCCGTCGGCGCAGGCGCGGGAGAGCAGCGCGGCGTGGGCGGAGGCGGCGAGCCGTTGCAGGTCGTCGCCGTCCGCGGCCGGGCAGCCGGGGGGGCGGAACAGACGATACACGAGGGTGGCGTCGGACATGGGCCATGTCCCTCCGCCGACCATAGCGCTGCGAGTTTTTGACGCTGCCGAATCATACCGCGCGGCAGGGGTTTGGGGAAGGCGGGCCGGTTGGTCAATTGGTTCCGGTGTGCGGAGCGGGCGATCTAATCGGATTGTACCCACTAGGTACGGCGGGACCGGGCGCCGTCCCGCCGGTCGGCTCACTCGCCGACTCCGTCCCCGTCCGTCCCGGCACCCCACACCGCCGCCCCGCCCGAGCCCGCCGTCGTCGTCAGCCGCCGGCCGTCGGCACTGAATGCTACCCGCATCCGGGACGCGTCGCCGGTCGGCCGTGTCGCTGCCGGCAGTTGTAGCGTCAGCACGGGCTGCCACGTCGCCGTGTCCCACAGCACCACCGCGGCCGGGCCGACCGCTGCCAGCCGACGGCCGTCCGGGCTGAACGCCACCGCCGACACTGGCACCGCCGCCGTCAGTCGTTCCAGCTCTCGCCCCGTGGCGGCGTCCGCGATGACGATCGCGCCGTCGCGGACAGTCGCCGCAAGCCGGTCGTCCGGGCTGACGACCTTCTCCGGCGTGCCGCGGTACGCCGAGACGGTCACCCCCTCCAGTGGTTTCGCTACCACCTGCGGCCCCGGGTCGCGGCCGGCGGCGCAGATGGTGTGCAGGTAGTACCACTCCCAGCCGCGGCGGTCGGGCCGGTCGGCGGCCGGCCGGCACAGGCGGAGCAGCTCGGTCGCCCGGGTGACGTTGCCGTCGTGGACGGCTTCGCCCGCCTGCGCGATCCGGCTGACGTACAGCCCCTGCTCGGCCCGATCCAGGGCGGCCGCCGTCTGGGTATGGGCCAGCACGGGGGCCGCCCGGCGGTCCTCCGCCCGCCGCCACTGCCACGTCATGCCGGCGAACGCGACCACGGCCGCCAGCGCCGCGACCAGCCCCAGCGCCGCCACAGCCGGGTGCCGTCGGGTCGCCTTCCAGGCCCGCTCCGTCAGCGATGCCTGGCGGGCGCGGATCGGCACGCCGTCGATGAACCGCCGCAGGTCGTCGGCGAGTTCGCGGGCTGACCCGTACCGGTGCCGCGGGTCCTTGGCCAGGCACTTCAGGCAGACCGTCTCCAGGTCCCGCGGCACCCGCGGCTGCCAGACCCGGGGCGGGATCGGCTCCAGCAGCCGGACCTGCAGGAGTGTGTCCATGGCGTTGGCCCCCTGGAACGGCGGCCGGCCGGCGAGCAGCTCGTACAGGATCGCCCCGAGCGAATACACGTCCGCCGCCGGACCGACCGCCTCCGGCGTGGTGGCCGCCTGCTCCGGGGCCATGTACTGCGGCGTGCCGACGATCAGCCCGGGCCGGGTCGGGCTGTCCGGCCGGCCGGGGGCCGCGGCCGGCAGGTACTTGGCCAGGCCGAAGTCGCTCACCTTCGGTGAGAAATCCCAAGTACCAAACCCCAAATCCCAAT
>DASXAN010001028.1:0-2667 GCA_036406755.1 Gemmataceae bacterium | reverse complement strand
ACAGCCCACGCCGCTATCCGGCGGCATCAGCGGTTGATGGGACAATTCGAGACGCGGTCACCGCAGCTCCTTGAGGTAGATGTTGCGGAACTGCACCAGGCTCGGCGGGCCGGTCCACTTGCCGTCTCTCATGCCGCCGTGGTGTTGCAGTGCGATCGGCCCCTCGGCCGGCACGCCCGGCAGGTCGGCGTTGGCGATGACCTCCTCGCCGTTGAGCACGACCGTCAGCCGGTCGCCCTTCATCGTGATCTCGAAGGTGTTCCACTCGCCCCGCGGCCTGTCCGCGTGCTTCTTCGGCGTCACTCCGGCCCGCACGGCCGGCGGCATCTTCGCGTCGGTCCGGTAGCCGTACACTTCGCCGGACCCGATCGGCCACATCCAGATGTTGACCTGGGCCTTCGACGAGCCGCGGAGGTAGATGCCGGAGTCCACGTCCTCGAGCGTCAGGTCGTCGTCCTTACCGTCGGGCCGCTTCTTGTGCGACCCGTCCGGCAGGATCTGCTTGACGCGGGGGTTCATGAAGCCCTTCTCGTCCGTCTTGAGCCGCCAGTCCACGCGGAGGACGAAGTCCTTGAAGCTCCGCTCCGTCCACAGGCTTTTGTCCGCGACCTTCGACTCGCTGCGGGCGTCGTAGTCGATGACGCCGTTGACCACCTTCCAGTGCCCGTTGTCGCCCGGCGGCACCTTCCAACCGGTCAGGTCCTTGCCGTTGAAGAGCGCGACGAACCCTTCGGGCGGGTTGTCCGCCCGGACGGCCAATCCGATTGCCATAACCGACGTGGCGACGAACCCGAACACGACGCGACGCATGGCGTGCCTCCGCTGGTGGCCCGGTCGGAGCGCGGCCGGGTGATGGGAGGGTACACGGCCAGCGGCCGCGAGCAAGGGTCGGGAAATGAAACCGGCCCGCGGGATCCTCCCGCGGGCCGGTTGTTGGCCGCTTGGTGTCAACCGCCGGCCAGGGCCAGGTACAGCCGGCCGAGGTGGTGCCAGCCGCTGGACTCCGGCAGCCGCTCGACCGCCCGCCGCAGGTCGGCCCGGGCGTCGGCCGGGCGGCCGGTGAACAGGGCGGCCATGCCGCGGTTGAACAGCACCGGCACGCTCTCCGGCAGTTCTTGCAACCGCCGAGCCGCCTCGTCCTTCCGGCCGCGGTGCCAGAGCAGCGCCGCCTCCTCGTTCGCCCAGGAGGCCGCCCACGCCGCCGGAACTTGACTCACGTGGGACTGCACTAGCGCCTCGGCCGCGTCCCACTGGCGGGCCAGCCTCAGCACCCCGAGGGCCAGCAGCGCTTGCGGGAAGCCGGCCGCGGGGCCGGCCTCGACCGCCACCGGGGGGCCGTCCGGGATGGGCAGCCCGCCCAACGACTCGGCCGCCCGGTAGAGCGGAGCCAGGTCACGGACCATTTGTGGGAAGTTGCCGGCCGCAAACGCCAGCCCGGTGTGCGATGGCTGCGCGGCCACGAGCGCCGGCCAGTCCGTCGGGACCTTCGCCGTCTTGGCGGTCCGGTCGTAATGAGTCAGGATCGCCGTAGCCTCGTCCCACGCCTGCTTCGGGTCCACCGCTTGGACGGGGACGGCCTCGTGGAGCTCGACCTCGCCCGGCAGTGCGGCGGCCATGCCGGCGGCGACGGCATGCGTCTGCCGGCCCAGGAAGCGGGCGAGCAGTTCGGCCAGGGGCGGTTGTCCGGCACCCGGGCGGCGTTCTGGTGTCGGGGTCATCGGCGGTCTCCGCAGTCTGTTGTCCGGGCGTTCCCTCGCCCGGTCATTCTACGGACGCCTGCCGGGGCCTGAACTTGCGCCTTCCGGCCAAAGAAAGGCCCCGGTTTCGAGCCGAAACCGGGGCCCCAAGTTCGCTATTTCTCTTCACTTACGTTCCCGGCGCCGGCTCCATAGGCTTGGGAGCCGGCTCGGCCGGGGCCGGCGGCGGGGGTTTGGGCAACGGCGGCAGGTAGCGCTGCATCCGCATGCCGGATTGCTGACTGGTGCCCTGGAGCGTGCCGACCGCGGCCGCCACCTTGGCCCGCAGCACCGGGTCCTGAATGGTCGGCCACAGGTCCAGGAGCGTCTGGGTCGGCTGCGTGCCGAGGGCGTTGCCGTTCCGCTGGGCGTGGCGGATCAGCGCCTCGGCGGCGAGCGTGCGGACGTCCGTCGGCAACTGGGCGTTGATCACGGCATTCGCCAGCTCCAACTGGGCGTCGCGGCCGGGCAGCCAGCTGAGCGCGTCGATTGCCAGCTTGGACAGCTCCGGCACCGTGACCGCCTGGCGAATCGTCCGCTCGGCCGGCCGCACGTCGTAGCCCATGTGCGGGCAGCTCGCCAGTCTGGCCAGCCATTCCATCGCCAGCAGGCTCTGCGCCTTCCGCTCGGTCGGCGTCAACGGCGGGCTGATGGCCGATGGGGCGGCGGCGTCCTGGGAGCCCAGCTCCTGCTTGACCACCTCTGGCGTCAGCGGGCCGCGCACGACCGCGACCTGCCGGTAGCTCTCGATCAGCCGGTTCAGCCGGGCCTCGGTCCGCCGGTTGGCGACTTCCGTCGCCTCGGCCGGCAGGCTAACGGTCACGACCCGGTTGTTGGCCGCCAGGTAGGTCGTCGTCCCCGGCGCGGCCGGCTGGTAGACGATCCGCACCGGCAGCAGGCCGGCGTGGACGTCGTACCGCAGCGACGCCAG
>DASXAN010001027.1:0-5546 GCA_036406755.1 Gemmataceae bacterium | reverse complement strand
TTTGGGATTTGGTGCTTGGGTTTTGGGATTTTTCCTATCGCACCCGGGCCTGGAACCGAATCATCCCGCCCTGGCCCGGCAGCACCTCCCCCTTGACCCCCCACCGCAGCACGGCCGAGTACGCCTCGTTCGCCTGGATGGTGAACACCGTCGGCCGGTCCGTCTGGGCCGACCCGGGCACGTACTCCAGCCGGCTCGCCAGGCTGTCGGCGATCACCACGTCGCGGATCGGCCTGGCCCCATAGTTCTCGTACTTGAGCACGAACGTCACCACGTCGCCGACGTTGGGCGTCTTCGGGTCGGCGTACTTGGTCACGACCAGCGGCTGGTCCGGCCGGCAGCAGTTGTTCACCTGCGTCGCCGCCGCCACCTCGACCACCGTCCCCCGGAACGCCACCCCTTCGACCGAGCCGGTGGCCGCCACGCCCTCGATCCGCTCGACGCCGCCCGGCCAGATGCGGGACTGGGTGCCGCGAACGCCGAGCTTGCTGACCAGCCCGTTCGGGGCGGTCGAGGTCCAGAACCAGTCGGACCGCTCGCGGTTGAGCAGCATCGCCTGGCCGAGGGTCACTTCCGTGCCGGCCGGGACCAGGGCCGCCGCCTCCCCGGCCGGCTGCGTCTCCTGGCGGAGCACGGCGAACCGCGGGGCGAACAGGCAGACGCGGTTGGAAATGACCACCCGCCGCGGGCCGTTGCCGTACCGGTACTCGGCGGCCGTGTCGGTCGGGTCCAGCCCGCCCAGCTGCCCGGCCGGGTCGAGACCGATGCGGGGACCGATGTCGCCGCCGTCGGACAGGATTTCCTCCAGCGGCTTCTTCGGCCCGAGGATCGGGTCGAACCACAGCCACCGGGCGGCCGGCAGCGTCGGGGGGACGGCCGGCGGCGACAGACCGGCGTCGCCCGGCACGAACACCGTGCCGGGGATGGCGATGGCGTTCAGCTCGGCCGGCGGCACGTCCCGCTCGCCGAGGCGGACGATCATCACCGGCCGGCCGCGAAGGCGGGCCTCCTCCAGCGGGTCGTGGCCCGGCAGCACGTCGAACTCGACCGGCTGGACCGGGCTGGACCGCACGGGCGGGGCCTGGAACGGGTCTTCCAGGTAGACGACCTTGGTGACCAGGCCGCCGGCGGCCGCCCGCCGCAGGTCGTCCACGGAGAACACGACGGTGGCCGGGAAGTCCTCGGCCCGCACCCCCGGCGGGACGTGCAGGGTGCTGAGCACTTCGAACGACGGGCTGAGTACCCGGCCCGGTTGGTCGGGCAGGTCGGCCAGGAGGATGCGGTAGCCGTACCCCGGCCGGAACCCGGCGACCGCCGGGGCGGCGACCACCCGGGGCTCCGGCGTGGCCGGCCGGAAGACGACCTTCGTCCCGTCCGGGGCGACGACGCGGACGAACAGCAGCGGGGCCGGCGGCGGGGGCGGCATCGTCCCCTCGCCGCAGCCGAGCGGCAGCAGGGCGGTCAGCAGCAGGGTGTTCATGGCTCACCGGGGGGTCTGAAAAAAATGGGTCCTATGGGTCCCGTCGAACCCATAAGACCCATCGGACCGATCATCCCGTTACTTCATCCGCCCGATCATGCCGTCCATGGTGACCGTCGCGTTGCCGGAGGGCGGGGCCTTCGAGCCGAGGTTGGTCGGCAGCTGGACGCCCGGCGGGACGGTGGTCGGCGGGGGCAGGTTCGGAGCCGGCAGCGGCGGCGCGGTCTGCGGCATCCCGCCCGGCGGCACCATGCCCGGCATCATCCCGCCCGGCGGCATCCCGCCCGGGGGCATCGCGCCCGGCGGCAGGGAACCCGGGGCGGTCATCATCGGCATGCCGTGGAACGGCCCGCCCTGCGGCGGGGCGTTCAGCGGCGGCGTGTTCGGGGCCTCCAGGTCGATGTTGCCCATGCGGATCACGGCCAGGACGCTACCCCGCCGCTGGGCCTCGAGGATCGGATCCACGCCCGGCTCCAGGCGGGTGGAGACAACCTCGTCCGGCCCGGCCACGGCCAGGTCCTGGAACTGCGGGTCGGGCAGGTAGACGACCTTGATGACCAGGTTGCCGGCCCCGACCTGCTCGAAGTCCTCCTCGGTGAACCCGATCGGGACGGTGCTGTGGGCCAGGAACGTGGCGGTGCGGGCGTTGGCCGGCATCACCTCCAGGGTCGGGTACAGCTCCAGCGCCGGGCGGTTGGGGATGTTCGTCAGCCGCAGCCGGTAGACGCCGCCCTGGACGAAGTTGTACCGGCCGGGGACCTCGACCTGGGTCGGGGTGAAGCCGGTGCGGCCGTCCGGGGACGGGGCGTACCAGCCGATCTGCATCCCGGCCGGGCTGGTGAACCGGATCGACGTGCGGGCGCCGTGGGCGCGCATGCCGCCGCCGGCCAACGGAATGCCGGGCAGGGCGCCGACGGCCGCCACCGCGCCCGGCGGCGGGTTGATCAGGCCGGGGGCGGTGCCCTTCTTCACCTGGTAGTTCGCCTGCACGACGTTGCCGTCGGCCTTGCCGGCCGGCGTCGAGGCGGCGGCCTGGACGACGCCGGACTTGGCGTCGGGGGCCTTCGGCTTGGCCGTCGTGACCGGCACCGGCTCGCCGTACGGGCCTTGCACGCCGGCGACGGTGCGGGCCGGGGTTATGTCCCGGCTGGTGCCGGTGACGTTCTTGTCCGCGCTCACGCAGCCGCCCAGGGCGGCCAGGAGGGCGAGCGCCGATGCCTTCCGCTTCATAGGTTCCCCCTCGAATTCGGCGGGCGACGACCCACTTCGTGGGTACCCCGTCCGCGGGTACCCCGCCGGTTGCCCCGCCGGCCGAAAGCCGCCTGTCCGTGACCGGTTACCGGAACTGTTTTCGTCCGGCCGGCCGCCCGGACTTGCGTTAAATCCCCACCCGCCCGCACCGGCGGCACGGCCGGCGCCGCCCAACTTTGCCGAATTACCAAACCGGTTCGCCGCGACGCGGAGTCCGCGGAGCGGAGCGCTTGATAGTTCTCCCCTCTCCCCGCTGGGGAGAGGGGCCGGGGGTGAGGGGCATAGTCTTTGCCAAGTAATTACCCCTCACCCCGGCCCTCTCCCCAGGGGGGAGAGGGAGCAAAACCGGCGCTCCGCGTCGCCGTTAACCGAAATCGCTTCGTCGATTGCCGCCCCGCGTGCGTTACACTGGTGCCCGGACTCAGGACGCCGGCATGGCCCCGTCGGACGCTGACCTCATGCGCCGCTGGCGGCAGGGGGACCCCGCCGCCTTCGCCGCCCTCGTCGACCGCTGGCAGCAGCCGGTCGCCCGGTTCCTGCTGCGCCTGGCCGGCCGGCCGGACCGCGTCCCCGACCTGTGCCAGGAGGTGTTCCTCCGCGTCCTGCGGGCCGCCGCGAAGTACCGCGAGTCGGGGCGGTTCTCGACGTGGCTATTCCAGATCGCCCTGAACGTGGCCCGGGACGCCGCCCGCCGCGGCCGGCACGACCCGGCGCCGCTGGCCGACGTGGAGTCCGACGACCGCACCGACGACGTGTGCGAACAGCGGGAGCTGGCCCGGGCGGTTGCGTGTGCCGTGGCCGAGCTGCCGCCGCCGCAGCGGGAAGTGCTGGCCCTGCGGCACGACCAGGGGATGAACTTCGAGGAGATGGCCCGCGTCCTGGGGGTGCCGGCGAGCACGCTCAAGTCGCGGTTCGCCGCCGCCCTGCACCGCCTCCGCGCCCGGCTGCATGAGCTGGGCTGGAGTTTCGAGGAAAGTATGCCATGACCTGCCCGGACGTCCGCCCGCTCTTGCCGGCCCACGTCTACGGCGACCTGCCGCCGGACGAGGCGGCCGCCGTCGCCGGCCACGTCCGCGACTGCCCGGCGTGCCGGGCCGAGTCGGCCGCGCTGGCCGAGGTGCGGCTGGCCCTGGACGCCACCCCGACCCCGCCGGTGCGGGTGGACGTGCCGGGCCTGTTCCACGCGGCGGCCGACCGGCAGGCGCGGTCGGCCCGGCGGTGGCGGCGGGCGGCCGTGGCGGCGGCGGCGCTGGCGGCGGGGCTGGTGGTGGTCCTGGGGCTGCGGCTGCACGTGACCGTCGGGACGGGGCACATCACGATCGCGTGGGGCGAGCCGCGAGAGTTGAGCCGCGAGGCTCCGCCGAGTGCGGTGGCGCCGGTCCCACTCGCCGGAGGCTCGCGGCTCAACGAGGACTTCGACGACCGCCTACGCCTGCAACAAGAACTGATCCACGCCCTGGCCGCCGACGTCGAGGACCGCGACCGCCGGCGGGCGGCCGAAACCGACGCGATCCGCGGCCGCCTGGACGCCGTGCAGCGGCTGGCCGCCCAGCGGTGGGCCGAGGCGGAGCGGTGGATGAACGCCCTGTACGTCGCCCAGTTCAAGCGCCCGGAGGAGAAGACGAACCCATGATGACGTGCGAATTGATCCTGGCCGCGACCCTGCTGGCCCCGGCCCAGGCCGACACGATCAACGGCACAGTGACGATCACAACCGGTCAAGGGACGATCGCGACCGGCCAACTGAAGGTGGGCGGCGCCGCCGACCGCCGACCCGTGGACGAACAGATCGAGGTGATGCGGGCCCTGCTGGTCCGCCGCCTCGGCCGCGGCACGTCCGCCCCGGCGATCTACTCGTGGACGACGGAGGCCGGGGTCGAGAGCGGTCGCCCGGGCACGCCGGCCGGCGCGCCGGGGTACGGCGACCTCAGCGGTCAGAACATGGTCGGAACGCTGGCGGCGCCCGGCTTGTCCCGCTGGGTCGCGTCGTCCCACGAGCCGGCCGTCGAGGGGTCGTACCTGGACGGGTACGGGGCGGTGTTCACGGTGACGCTGCCGCCGACGGACCGCGACCCGCGGCCGGGGGCCGAAGGCTCCAAGGCCCCGGCCGGATTGAGCGATTGGGACCGGGAGCAGCGGCAACTCCGCGGCGAACCGCCGCCGGAGCAGCCGACCCGCACCCGGCAGGGACAACCGGCGGGTGACGTGGTGCTGAAGCTGCTGGCCGACAACGGCAAGCACTTCACTGGCCTTAGGGCCGACGAGCGGGTGACGATCGCGGTCACGTTCCGCGGGCCGGCCGTCCACCAGTCGCCGCCCGTCCGGACCGCGACGCAGGCAGCGGCCTTTGGGGGACCGGGCGGCGGTCCGACACGCAACCCCGGCGGCGAAGACCGTGTCGGCACGTATGAGAATCTTGGCGACCTGCATTTGAAGCAGGGCGAACCGCAGCGGGCGGTCGAGGCTTATGCCAGGGCCGTCGAGGTGGCCCAGGCCGATGCGAAGGAATCCGACAACTCGGACCGCGTCCAGGGGGCGCTACTGAAGCTGTCCCAGGCGTACCTGGCGGCGGGCAAGCTCGACGAAGCCCGTCAAACCATGGACCGGGCCAAGGCGGCGCGGGAGCCACGGGGGCGGACGAACACTGCGACCGCCAAATCGGCCGCCCTGCCCGCCCGGCTGACGATCTCCGCCACCAAAAAGCTGCTCGACGACGTCGGCAGCGGCAAGGTGAGCTTCGACGACTTCCGCAAGCAGGCGACGGTCGAGTACGTCCCGGCCGGCAAGGCGGCGGAGTGACCGAGTACCCCGTTTC
>DASXAN010001026.1:0-7857 GCA_036406755.1 Gemmataceae bacterium | reverse complement strand
CGGTACGGCGGTCGCTTACCACTTCACCGGCCCGGCCCCGGACTCGATGCGGGCCGACGGCGACGGCAACCTCTACGTGGCCATGTACGGGCAGGGCCGAGTGCTGGTGCTCAATCGGAACGGCATTCCTATCGGCCAGGTGCTCCTGCCCGGCCGGGACGAGGGTCACAACATGAGTTCCACCAGCCTGGCGATCAAGCCCGGCACCAACGACCTCTACGTCGTGGCGACCGACGGCGCGGGGGGACGTGGCTCGACCATCTTTCATGCGAAGGGGTTTACGAAGGCCCTGCCGCTCTACTCGCACCAGTGATACCACGGGGGCGGCGCGAAAAGGATGTCCGACAGCGGACGGTTAGCAAGGTCAACAACAGAGAGGAATGATGCCATGAAGAACCAGTTAGATTTCAGCGGTAAGGTGGCCCTCGTCACCGGAGCCGCAGCCGGGATGGGGCTCGCGACGGCGCGGGCGTTCGCGGAAGCGGGCGCGGCTGTCGTCCTCGCGGACTTCAAGGAGGACGCGGTGAAGGCTGAAGCCGAGAAACTTCTCGCCGCGGGCCACAAGGCGCTCGCCGTCCGGTGTGACGTGAGCGACGATGCCCAGGTGGCCGCGATGATGGAGCGCGTGGTTGCCGAGTTCGGACGGCTGGACGCCACGTTCAACAACGCCGGGGTCATGGCGAAGATCGCCCCGACCGCCGAGAGCACCGCCGAGGACCGGGAGCGGGTGATCGGGGTGAACTTGCGTGGCGTGTGGAGTTGCATGAAGCACGAAATCCGGCAGATGGAGCGTCAGGGGAGTGGAGCCATCGTCAACAACGCCTCGGTTGGGGCGTTGACCGGGAACCCCGGGATCGGGTCGTACATCGCGTCCAAGCACGGGGTGGTGGGGCTCACGCGGACCGCGGCCCTGGAGTATGTGAAGAAGGGCATCCGGGTGAACGCAGTGAACCCCGGCCTGATCGACACCCAGGTCGCCCGCGACGTGGTGGCCGGGGACGAGCGGGCCTACGGCGAGATCGCGAAGGGCGTGCCCATCGGCCGGGCCGGCCGGCCCGAGGAGATCGCCGCGGCCGTGTTGTGGCTGTGCAGCCCGGCGGCGAGTTACGTGGTCGGCCACGCCCTGACCGTGGACGGCGGGATGACGGTGGTTTAGGCCCCAGAGGAGGCGAGGTGGAGAGCAACGCTACGACTGAAGGGGAAGTCATCGCGGCGTTGCGAGGCGGAACACACGCGGAGCAACACGGAATGAAACGAACTGTTCTCGTGACCGGGGCGAACCGCGGCATCGGCCTGGCCGCCGCCCGCCGGCTCGCCGAGTTGGGGCACACGGTGTTCCTCGGCTCGCGCAACCTTCGGGACGGCGAAGAGGCCGCCGAACCGCTCCGCCGCCGCGGCCTCGACGTCACCCCGATCGGCCTGGATCTGGCGGTCGCGGCGACACTCGATACCGCCGCCAAAGAGATCGAGCGGGCGGGCCGTTCGATCGACGTGCTGGTCAACAACGCCGGGGTGTTGCACGAGAAGCCGCTCCTGGACCTGACCGACGCCGAGGTCGCCGCCTCCGTCGCCGTTCACCTGACCGGTCCCCTCCGGCTCGCACGTGTGATCGTGCCGAAGATGGTCGAGCGCGGATACGGGCGGGTCGTCAACGTGTCGTCCGGCTGGGGGTCGTTCGCCGAAGGGCTCGGCGGCCCAGGCCTCTACGGCGTGACAAAGGCGGCGCTGAACGCGATCACCGTGCGGCTGGCGAACGAATTGCCGGCCGCGGTCAAGGTCAACGCGATGTGCCCCGGCTGGGTGCGGACGCGCATGGGCGGTGAGGCCGCCACACGGACACCCGACGAGGGAGCGGACACTGCCGTCTGGCTCGCCACGCTACCGGACGACGGCCCCACGGGCGGTTTCTTCCGGGACCGAGAGCCGATCGCTTGGTGACCCGGCCGAGCAAACGCGGGCAAAGCCTTTACAAGAGGGTATCTGAAATGCAGTACACACACCTCGGCCGCACCGGCCTCCAGGTCAGCCGCTTGGCCCTCGGCACCATGAACTTCGGCGAGTTGACCGACGAAGCCACCAGCTTCCGGATCATGGACCACGCCCTCGACGCCGGGATCAACTTCTTCGACACGGCGGACGTGTACGGCGGCCCGCAGCGGCCAGACATGGAGAAGGGGTATGGCACCTCCGAGGAGATCATCGGCCGCTGGCTCGCCCAGGGCGGTCGGCGCGACCGGATCGTACTCGCGACGAAGCTGTACCAGCCGATGGAAACCGGCCCGAACGACCGCCGGCTGTCGGCCTACCACGTCCGGCGGGCGTGCGAGGCTAGCCTCAAGCGGCTGAAGACCGACCACATCGACCTCTACCAGATGCATCACATCGACCGGCGGACGCCGTGGGACGAGATCTGGCAGGCGATGGAGCTTTTGGTGCAGCAGGGCAAGGTGACATACGTCGGGAGCAGTAACTTCGCGGGGTGGGACCTCGCGACCGCGCAGGGCGCGGCCGAGCGGCGGAACTTCCTCGGCCTCGTCTCCGAGCAGAGCCTCTACAACCTCGCCGCCCGCACCGTCGAGTTGGAGGTCATCCCCGCCTGCCGGTACCACGGCCTTGGCCTCATCCCGTGGAGCCCGATCGGCATGGGGCTTCTGGGCGGCGTCCTGCGGAAGGCGAGCGAGGGCCGTCGCGCCGGTCCGCACTTGCAGACGCGGATCGAGCAGCACCGTCCGAAACTCGAGAAGTACGAGGCCTTCTGCGGGGAACTCGGGACGGAACCGGCCGCCGTCGCGCTCGCGTGGCTCCTCCATAACCCGGCCGTCACGGCCCCGCTCACCGGGCCGCGCACGGTCGAACAACTGGCCGGGAGCCTGCGGGCGCTGGAGGTCTCGCTGTCCGGCGAGACGCTCCGGCGGATCGACGAGATCTGGCCCGGTCCCGGGGGCGAAGCGCCCGTGGCCTACGCCTGGTAGCGCGCCGCGAACGTGACGAGCACGGGCGGAAGGAGGAGAGCATGCCGCATGTCATTGTGAAGCTCTGGCCCGGGAAGTCCGAGCAGCAGAAGGCCCTGCTCGCCGAACGGATCACCCAGGCCGTGACGGATGTGCTCGGCTACGGGGAGGAGTCCGTCTCGGTGGCGTTCGAGGAAGTCGAAGCCCGGGACTGGGCGGAGAAGGTCTACACGCCCGACATCGCGGGCAAGCCGGACCAGATCTACAAGAAACCGGGGTACGGCCTGTCGGACTTGCCCCGGCGGCGGAAATGAGCATCGAGAGGTGAACCATGAAAGGAACTGTTCTCTACGGGCCGCGCGACATCCGCTTCGAGGACCGCGAGACCCCGAGGGTCGAGCAGCCGACGGACGCGGTTATCCGCATCGCGGCGACGTGCGTGTGCGGGTCGGACCTGTGGCCCTACCGGGGCCTGCAGCCGATCAAGGGGCCCTCCCCGATGGGGCACGAGTACTGCGGCTACGTCGAGGACGTGGGCATGGCCGTCAAGTCGGTGAAGCCCGGGCAGTTCGTCGTCGGGTCGTTCGCCACCTCCGACAACACGTGCCCGAACTGCCGCTACGGCTACCAGTCGTCCTGCGTCCACCGCGAGTTCGTGACCCGGGCCCAGGCCCCGGTGCTCCGCGTGCCGCTCGCGGACGGGACCCTGGTGCCGACGCGAGACGTGCCGCCCGATGACCTGGTGCCGAGTTTGCTCACCACGTCCGACGTCCTCGGCACCGGGTGGTTCGCGGCCGACGCGGCGAACGTGAAGCCGGGTTCGACCGTGGTGGTGGTTGGTGACGGGGCGGTAGGTCTCCTCGGAGTGTTGTCCGCCAAACAGATGGGGGCGGAGCGGATCATCGCGATGAGCCGGCACGAGAAGCGACAGAAGCTCGCCCGCGAGTTCGGCGCGACCGACATCGTCGCCGAACGCGGCGATGAGGGTGTGGCACGCATCAAGGACATGACCAAGGGTATCGGCGCCGACTCGGTGCTCGAGTGCGTGGGCACTCAGGAGTCGATGATGCAGGCGATCAACTGCACCCGCCGCGGCGGATATGTCTCCTACGTCGGGGTCCCACACGGGGTCGAGCTCAAGGGTGAAGAGTTGTTCTTCGCCCACGTCCACCTGCACGGCGGGCCCGCGCCGGTCCGGCGCTACCTGCCCGAGCTAATCGACCTGGTGCTGAACGGGACGATCCACCCGGGGAAGGTGTTCGATCTCGTGCTCCCGCTCGACCAGGTGGCCGGGGGCTACCGGGCGATGGACGAGCGCCGGGCGATCAAGACGCTGCTGCGCCCGTAAGTCGCGTGAGCCTCTGGAGGCCGGCGAGGAGGAGGAATTGCAATGAGTAACTGGGCACAGGACGAGTTGAGACGGATCGCCGAGGCCGACGACCTGCACATCTCGCCGCTGCGCGAGGACGGGGTGACGTACGGCACGCCGACGTGGATCTGGTCGGTGGCGGTGGACGGCCACCTCTACGTGCGCGCCTACAACGGCAAGCAGTCCCGCTGGTATCAGGCCGCGGCCCGGCAGAAGGCGGGTCGGATCACCGCCGCCGGCCTGACGAAGGACGTCACATTCGAGCCGGTCGCTGGCGAAGTCAACGACCGCATCGACGATGTCTACCGGGCGAAATACAAGAGCAGCCCCTACCTCGACCCGATGATCGGGGCACGCGCCCGCTCCGCGACGGTCCGGGTGCTGCCCCGCGGGACCGACGCGCCCGTTCACACCGCACCAACGGAGAAACGAGATGGAGAAGCGTAAACTCGGGACGAGCGACCTGGAGGTGTCGGCCCTGGGCTTCGGGTGCATGGGCCTGAGCTTCGGCTACGGCCCGGCCGTCGAGACCGCTGAAGGGGTCAAGGTCATCCGGGCGGCCGTCGACCTCGGGGTGACCTTCTTCGACACGGCCGAGGTGTACGGGCCGTTCACCAACGAGGAGCTGGTCGGCGAGGCCCTCGCCCCGGTCCGCGACCGGGTGGTGATCGCCACCAAGTTCGGGTGGAAGATCGAGAACGGCAAGCAGGCGGGCCTCGACAGCCGCCCCGGGCACATCCGGGAGGTGGTGGACGCATCGCTCAAGCGGCTCCGGACCGACCGCATCGATCTGCTCTACCAGCACCGGGTAGACCCGAACGTGCCGATCGAGGACGTGGCCGGGGCCGTCAAGGAGCTGATCCAGCAGGGCAAGGTCAAGCACTTCGGACTGTCCGAGGCCGGCGTACAGGTAATCCGCGGGGCGCACGCCGTCCAACCGGTTGCAGTCCTCCAGAGCGAGTATTCCCTGTGGTGGCGGGAACCGGAGGAGGCGATCCTGCCCGTGCTCGAAGAACTCGGCATCGGGTTCGTGCCGTTCAGCCCGCTTGGGAAAGGGTTCCTCACCGGGAAGATCGACGAGACCACGACGTTCGACCCCACAGACTTCCGCAACACCGTGCCCCGCTTCTCGGCCGAAAACCGCAAAGCGAACCAGGCGCTGGTGGACGTGCTGGGAGCCATCGCTGCGCGGAAGGGCGTGACGAACGCCCAACTCGCCCTGGCATGGGTACTCGCGCAGAAGCCGTGGATCGTGCCCATCCCGGGAACGACGAAGCGGCACCGGCTGGAGGAGAATGTCGGGGCGTCTGCGGTCGAGCTGACCGCAGACGAACTACGCGAGATTGGAGCCGCCGCGTCGCGTGTCAGCGTCCAGGGTGAGCGTTACTCTGAGGCGGCGCAGAAGATGATCAACCGGTGAGTTATCCCTTCTTGCCCGGCCGCCGTTTTTGCGACTTCCTGCCGGGCCGGTATCCGGTCGACTTCGGTGGACCCGCACCCCGTTCCCCGGGTTTCTCGCCCTTGGCCGGGTTCGCCACGGTGTGGTAGTGGTCGTCGTCACCCTGAACGGCACGATTCGCCTGACGTCGGCGGGCCTCGATCGCCTCCTTCGGCGGCTGCGCCGGAATGAGGCAGTCGCAGCCGTTCCCGATCAGATCCTGCCGCCCTGCTTCGATCAATGCTTCCCGGACGGTGAACCAGTTCTCGGGCTTGAAGAACTGCATCAAGGCCCGTTGCATTTTCCGGTCCCGCATGCCGCGAGCGACCGTAACTGGTTTCTTGGTAAAGGGATCCAGGCCAGTGTAGTAAAGTGCCGTGGCGATGTCGAACGGGGCCGGAATGAAGTCCTGCACCTGGTCGGGTCGGTAGCCGTTCCGCTTCAGGTACACGGCCAGGTCGATCATCGCCGCCAGGTCGCTGCCCGGGTGGCTGGCGATGAAATAGGGCACCAGGAACTGCTTCGGCTTGCCCGCCTCCGCCGACGCCTGCTTGAACATGCGGGCGAACTGGCCGAAGTTATCGATCGACGGCTTTTTCATCCGCTCCAGCACGCCGGGGTCGGTGTGCTCGGGGGCAACCTTGAGCCGGCCGCCGACGTGGTGCTCGGCCAGCTCCCGCACGTACTCCGGCGACAGCTGCGCCAGGTCCATGCGCAGGCCGCTGGCGACGAACACCTTGCGGATGCCCGGCTCGGTGCGCGCCTTCTTCAGCAGGTCGATCAGCGGGCCGTGGTCGGTGCCAAGCAGCTTGCAGATGCTGGGGTGGACGCACGACAGCCGCTTGCACTTCGCCTCAACCTCCGGCCGGGTGCACCGCATCTGGTACATGTTCGCCGTCGGCCCGCCGACATCGCTGATGACGCCCTTGAACTCCGGGTCGGCCGCCAGCTTCCTCACTTCCTTGAGTACCGAGTCCTGCGAACGCGATTGGATGATCCGCCCTTGGTGGGCGGTGATCGAGCAGAACGTGCAGCCGCCGAAGCAGCCGCGCATGATCGTCACCGAGTCCTTGATCATCTCGTAGGCCGGGATCGGCTCGGTGTAGGACGGGTGCGGCCGGCGAGTGTATGGGAGGTCGTACACGGCGTCCATCTGCGCTTCGGTCAGCGGCAGGTCCGGCGGCGTGGCGACGACCGCCTCGCGGCCGTGGAACTGGACCAGGGCGGCGGCGTTGAGCGGGTTGGTGTTGACGTGGATGATGCGGGTCGCTTCGGCGAACGCGAGCTTGTCGGTGGAGACGTCCTCGAATGAGGGCAGCACGACGTGACGGGGAGCCCGCAGCGCGAGCAAGGGTTCGAGTTCTCCCTTGCTTGCGCTGCGGGCTCCCAGTTTGTATGCCACGCCGCGCAGGTCGCGGCAATCCCGCACCGTCTTCCCCGCTGCCAGCCGGTTGGCGATCTCGACGACGTTCCGCTCGCCCATGCCGTACACGAGCAAGTCGGCCTTGCAGTCCAGCAGGATCGAACGGCGGACAGTGTCGCTCCAGTAGTCGTAGTGGGCCAGCCGCCGCAGCGACGCCTCGACCCCGCCGGCAATCACCGGCACCCCCGGGAATGCCTCCCGGCAGCGGTGGCAATACGGCAGCGTTGCCCGGTCCGGCCGCAGCCCGATCCGCCCGCCGGGCGAGTAGGCGTCGTCGTTGCGGATCTTCTTGTTCGCCGTGTAGTGGTTGATCATCGAGTCCATGTTCCCCGCGCTGACCGCGAAGAACAGCCGGGGCCGGCCGAACTGCCGCCACGGCTCACACGACTTCCAGTCCGGCTGGCTGAGGACGGCGACCCGGAACCCGGCCCGCTCCAGCACCCGGTGCAGGATCGCCATCGCGAAGCTGGGGTGATCGACGTAGGCGTCCCCGGTGACGAACACCACGTCCACGGCGTCCCACCCGCGTCCGGCCATCTCGCCGGCGGTCGTCGGGGCGAACGGGGCGGCGTACCGCTCGTGCCAGAGCGGGAGCGAGACCCGCCTGGCGGGTGTGGACGAATGGTCGGCAGGCGGCGACGGCATCGGGGGACCGGCACGGGGGCAGAGGGAGCGG
>DASXAN010001025.1:0-2892 GCA_036406755.1 Gemmataceae bacterium | reverse complement strand
ATGGGCTGGTAAGAGTGACGCGACCCCGCGGCGGGTGAGCGCCGCGGGGTCGCCGTGTGTCATGGGATCGCCGGCCCGTCACGGCGGTCCGCGGCCCGCCCGGAGCGTGGTTCGGGTGGTGGCCAACTTTGTCATCGGTGTGCCCTCCCGTCCCGGTGAATTAACCACGATCCCATTAAGCGCTCGGCCGCCTCCCGGATTCAATCCAGTCCGACGCAGATCGTGTTGAATCAGCAAGCGGCCCGCCCGCCTGTCCGCGCATCTCGTCAGAGTTTACTCACAACGACGACCTCGCCCCGGCGGCATTTTCTCACGGCCACAGATCGCCGGCCCGCTCGCCATCCGACTCCGCCTGCCGCCGGACCATCTCGTAGTAGCCGGCGCGGGCGGCCATGAGCTCGTCGTGCGTGCCCCGCTCGACGACCCGGCCGTCGTCCATCACCAGGATCAGGTCGGCCCGGCGGACGGTGGACAGCCGGTGGGCGATCACGAACGTCGTCCGGCCCGCCAGCAGCGTCGCCATCGACGCCTGGATCAGCTGCTCGCTCTCCGTGTCCAGGTTGCTCGTGGCCTCGTCGAGGATGAGCACCTGGGGGCGGGCCAGGATCGCCCGGGCGATCGCGAGCCGCTGTTGCTGCCCGCCCGAGAGCTTCACGCCCCGCTCGCCGACGAACGTCTCGTACCCGAGCGGGAGCTTGGCGATGAACTCGTGGGCGTTCGCCCGCCGGGCGGCGTCCTCGACTTCCGCGGCCGTGGCGTCGTGCCGGCCGTAGGCGATGTTGTCCCGCACCGACCCGTCGAACAGGAACACGTCCTGCTGCACGATCGCCAGCAGGTCGCGGTACGTCCGCAGGCGGAAGTCCCGGATGTCGGTGCCGTTGACGGCGATCCGCCCCCGCGTCGGGTCGTGGAACCGGGCCACCAGGTCGGTCACGGTCGTCTTGCCGGCGCCGCTGCGGCCGACCAGGGCGACCACCGATCCGCCGGGCACGGCGACGCTGAAGTCGCGGACCACCGGCCGGCCCTCGCGGTACTCGAACTCGACGGCGTCGAACCGGATTTCTTGCACCACCCGGGGGGCGTCCACCGCCCCGGGCCGGTCCGGCTTGTCGCCGGCCATCGCCAGCACCTCGAACACCCGCTCCATCGCCGCCAGCGACCGCTGTAGCTCCGAAAATGAGTTGACGATGTTCCACACCGGGTTCAGCAGCAGGAACATGTACCACTGGAAGGCCATGATGTCGCCGACGGACGCCCGGCCGACGACGGCGAGGTAGCCGCCGAACCAGAGGATCACCACGTTGACGCTCGAAATCAGCAGGCCCCAGGAGGTCCACAGGACCAGCTCGCGGCGGTGGGCGAACAGTTCCTTCCGCAGCACGGTGTGCCGGCCCCGCATGTAGTCGAGCAGCTCCCGCCGCTCGCCGCCGAACGCCCGCACGACGCGGATGCCGGAGAACGTCTCGCCCACCCGGCCGTCGATCTCCTCGACGTCCTTGCGGACCGACCGGTAGATGGGCCGAATCCGCCGGGCCGAGGTGAAGCTCATGAGCATCGCCCCGGGGATGACGGCCATTGCCATCAGCGCCAGCCGCCAGTTCAGCGCCAGCAGCACGCCGACGGCGATGACCAGGCGGATCACCGACAGCGACGGCGACACGACGGCCATCTGCAGCAGCCCGGTGGTGGTGTCCACGTCGCCGGACAGGCGGGACAGGATGCCGCCGGTTTTCATGTCCCACAGGGCCGGCAGCGGCAGGTGCAGGAGCCGCTGGAACAGCGCCCGGCGGAGGGACAGCATGACCCGCGTGTTGAGCAGTCGTTGGCGGTAGTCCTTGACCACGCCGATCAATTTGGACACGCCGATCACCGCCAGGAACGTGGCCCCGGCCAGGTTCAGAACGACGAGGCGGGACGCCGTGTCCGACTCGGTCAAGAGGACGCGGTCCACGATGAACCGCATGAACAGCGGCTCGATCATCTCCAGCCCGGCGACCACCAGCGCCAGCGCGAAGACGGCTGCGACGGCGTACCGGTGCGGCCGGAGCCAGCGGAGGTATTCGCGCAGGTACTCCCGCCGCTTGGCGGACCGCTGCCGCCGGCGGTCCGCCGGCGCGACCGCGTCGCCGTTCGCCGAATCGGCGGGCGGCTGCTCGCCCTTGACGGCGTCGGCCGGGTCGTCGAGTCGGCGGTGCGTGTAGTCCTCGACGAACCCCCGGTAGCGTTGGCGGGACGAGCGGGGTCGAACGAGTTGGACCGGCTGGTCGCCCATGACCTTGCGCCTCAAGGAAAACAATGGCTCGGACTCGTTGTACCATTCCGTCTCTGCCATCCGCCATGTCGGTTTCAACGACCGACATTCACGGCCGGCCCCGTCCGGCACTTGGGCTTGACCACGCCAGCCAACCGAGTATGTTTGGCGAACCAAATTTGGAGAACCGAATCTCCGGGAGGGACCCCGCCGATGGCACGACCTGCTGCGAAGGACCTGACGGACCGGGAGCTGGAAGTGATGCACGTCTTCTGGCGGCACGGCGAGCTGACCGCCGCCGCCGCCCGCGATCGGCTGGCGGCCGCCGGGCCGGACCTCACCTACCCGACCGTCGCCAACCTCGTCCGCATCCTGCACGAGAAGGGGTTTCTCCACGCGACCAACGGCGAGCGGCCGTTCCGCTATCGGCCGGCCCGGTCGTACGAGGACGTGTCCGGCCGGCTGCTCGGCGACGTGGTCCGGCGGGTGTTCGGTGGGTCGCGGGAGGAGTTGCTGGTGCGGCTGGTGGGCCAGCGGCGGCTGACGGCCCGGGAGCGGGCGGTGCTGGAATCGTTACTGAAGGAGGCCGGCCAATGACCAGTCTCGGCATGGCACTCGCCACGGCGGCGGTACAAGTGACG
>DASXAN010001024.1:0-4318 GCA_036406755.1 Gemmataceae bacterium | reverse complement strand
ATTCAGCGCGGCGTTGACGGCCGGCAGCCGCTCGCTCACGGGGCCTCCCGCGCCAGCCGCTCGGCCGCCGCCTTCAGCCGGCCGACGGCCGCCGGGTCGGTGCCGTCGAAGTAGCCGGCGATGTGGCCCCGCCTGTCCACGAGCGTCAGCCGCGGGTCGTGAAGCACCCGGCTGCCGGGCGTCGCGTCCGCAGCCGTGTTCTTCTCGGCGGCGAGCTTGAGCCGCTCGCGGACGAACCGCCGTACGCCCTCCTCCGAGCCGGTCAGGAACAGCCACCGGTCGGCGTCGGCGTTGTAGGCGGTGGCGTAGCGGCCGAGCGTCTCGGGCGTGTCGTGCGTCGGGTCCACCGTCACGCTCACCAGCCGCACGTCCGGCTCGCCGGCCAGCTCGGCCTGCAACCGGGCCATCGAAGCGGACAGCTTCGGGCAGCTCTCGGTGCAGCAGGTGAAGAAGCAGCCGACGATCCACACCTTGCCGCGGAGTGTGTCCTGGGTGACCGTGTGTCCGGACCGCTCGGTGAAGGCAAATTCGCCGACCTCGCCGAAGTCGTCCGGTCCCTCGGCGTACGGCACGCCGGTGCCGGCGACCAGCGCGGGCGGGCGGCGGGCCGACTGGAGGGCGAGGAGCAGGCCGGCCGACGCCAGGAACGCGGCGAGCGGGGCGGCGGAGGCGAGCAGCGGGTGGCGGACGATCCAGCGGATCATGGTCGGTCAGCGGGCCGGCAGCGAAGTCTCACTGCCGAGCAGGTTGCTCCAGTAGATGACCAGGTCGGGCAACAGGGCGAGCACCAGCATTGGGGCAAGCACCAGGGCCGGGATGATGAGGAAGTACAGCCGGCCCCAGTCCCACTTCAGGTGCATGAAGTAGATGGCGACGCACAGGGCCTTCACCACGGCCACGCCGAGGATGATGACGAACCCGGTGCCGGCCGCGATGTGCCCGCCGCGGACGAACACGTTGACGATGAACGACACGGCGGTGAAGCAGCATAGGAGGACGAAGATGACGATGTACGGCCGGGTGTCGGCCGGGCCGTGGGCGTGGACGGCGTGAGCGTGCGAATCGGCCATCGGTCGGTCTCCAGGAATACCCGCCCGGCGCCGCCGGCGGGCTTGTGATTATCTCACACCAGGTACAGCAGCGGGAACAGGAAGATCCAGACGATGTCCACGAAGTGCCAGTACAGGCCGGTGTACTCGAAGAACCGCTCGTGGCGGGTCGCCAGCCGGCCGCGGGCGGCCATCAGCAGGATGATGGCGAACACCACCAGCCCGCCGAACACGTGCAGGGCGTGGAAGCCGGTCATGGCGAAGTAGGTGGACGCCCACAGGTTGCCGAACGGCACGTACGGGGCCAGGTGGAGCGGGGTGCCGGCTTCCTCCGCCTTCTCCATGAGCTCGTTGACCCGTTTGCCGACCTCCAGGGCCGACGTCTGGTCCGGCAGCTGCGCCGGCGGCTGGCCGGCGGCCGCCGGAGCTGGGGCGGCGCCCTCCGCCTTGACCACCTGGAGCTGCTCGGCGAACTCCTTCAGCTCGCGGAACACGGCCGAATCGGGCTTCAGGTGGGCCGCCTCCGGGTTCTCGACGATGTGCGCGAGCTGGGCCTTGACCCGGTCCTTGTACTGGTAGGCGACGGAGTCGGAGTAATTCGGGTTGAACCAGGTATCCGGGCCGGGCCGGTCGACCCCGACGATCTTGCCGTGCTCGCCCATCCTGTAGTGGACGGCCAGCTGATCGCCGACGACGCCCGGCAGGATGCCGTGGTCGAACTTCTGCTTGTACTCCCACGCCTTGATGCCGAGGAACAGGACGCCGAGGGTCAATGTGACGCCGATGTAGATCGTCGCCTTGCGCACGTCGCCCTTGCCCAGCGCCCAGTGGGCCAGCACCACGGTCAGGGACGAGCAGATGAGGACGAACGTGTTGACGGCCCCGGCCCACTCGGCCAGGTGGACGTCGTGCGGGGCCGGCCACAACGACACGCCGCCGCGGTGCGGCGCGCTTTGGCGGAGGACGATGTAAGCCCCGATCAGCCCGGTGAAGAACATGATCTCGGTGACCAGGAAAAACCACATGGCGAGCTTGCCGTTGGGCAGCGGCAGGCCCATGTGCAGGGCCGGCTGGTCGGACGTGTCGTGGTGGTGAACGGTGGCCATGAGTCAGCTTCCGTGGGGCGGATGGTCACGCGGCAAACTTCGCGATCAGCAAGAGCCCGTACACGCCGGGCAGGTACACCAGCGACGCCCGCAGCACCCGGCGGGCGGCCGGGGTCGAGCGGTCGCCCTGGAACCGGGCAATCGGCCACAGGAAATAGCCGCCCAAGAGGGCGGCCCCGAAGGCGTAGGCCGGCCCGCCCATGCCGATCTGCGCCGGCGTCAGGCTGACCGGCACCAGGGCCAGGCCGTACAGGAGCATCTGGTGGGCGGTCCGCCGGGCCCTGGCGTCGCCGACGGAGAGCATCTTCAGGCCGGCCCGGGCGTAGTCGTCGCGGTACATCCAGGCAATCGCCAGGAAGTGCGGCACCTGCCAGACGAACAGGATCAGGAACAGCAGCACCGCCCCGGCGTCGATCCGGCCGCGGACCGCCACCCAGCCGATGACCGGCGGCATCGCCCCCGGGACGGCCCCGACGAGCGTGTTGAGTGTCGTCACCCGCTTGAGCGGGGTGTACAGGCCGACGTAGCTGACGAGGGTGAATGCCGTGACGCCGGCGGCGAGCGGCTGCGGCACCGCCAGGAGCATGTACGCCAGCCCGCCGACGGCGAGCGCCACGCCGAGGGCGAGCACGTCGCGGGAGCGGAGTCGGCCGGCTGGCAGGGGGCGGTTGGCGGTGCGGTGCATGAGCATGTCGGTTCGCCGCTCGAACCACTGGTTCAGGATGCTGGCCGCCGCGGTCACCAGGCCCGTCGCCAGCACGGCGTGAACCAACTCCGCCGACGGCACGGCGCTGTCGGCCGCGAGCAGGCCGCCCATGAGCACCGTGACCAGCACCATGACGGCCACCCGCGGGCGGATGAGCGCCAGGTAGTCCGCCGGTCGGGCCAGCGGCGGGGCGAGGGCCAGGGTGTCGGTGGTCCCCTTCATGCCACGGCCTCCACGCGACGTTCGGGCCGGCGGGCGGTCGGCCGGGCCGCCGTGTCGCGGTTGCGGAACAACACGACGGCCAGGGCGACCGTCGCGGCGAACAGGCCGTACCCGGTCAGGGCGTGCAGCGTGCGGACGACGGCTTCGGCCTCGGTGATGGCCTGGAACCGCGATGCGGCAAACCCGGCCTTGAATCGGATCATCCACGCTTCGATGCCGAGGAGGATTTGCAGGCCGGCCAGCGATGCCGCCAGCACGGCCAGGCCGCGGGCCGCGCCTGGGGCACCGCGGGAGCGGCGGGCCGCGGCCCCGGTGGCGAATACGACCAGGAACGCGCCGAGCAGGTGGGCCCGTGGGCCGAGCGGCGAATCGGTATGCCGCAAGATTGCGCCGGCGACGATCTGCACGAAGACGACGGCCGCGGCAATCACGCCGCAGCGGACGAGTGCGGCGTCGGGGTGCCAGCGGTCGTCGGCCGGCACGTCCCGCCGCGGACCGGCCAGCACCACGACCGTCACCGCCAACGCCAGCACGACCTGCGAAAACACGCCGTGGAACGCCGCCAGTTCCGGGCCGATGAGGGCATTCAGATAGACGCGCATGCCGCCGAGAATACCCTGCGCCATCACGCCGACGAGCAGCAATACGCCGAGGAGTCGCAACCCGCCGCCGGCCGGGCCGGTCGCCGCCGCGCCGAGCGCCAGCGGAATCACGACGGCCAGCGCCGCCAGCGTCGGCCCGAGGGCCGTGGTCCAGTTCGGCGTCGTGAGCGCGCCGGTTTCCTTCAGGACCCTCTGGTGCGTCAGCAGCGTGCCGTGGAGCTGGCCGAACGCGGCCAGCAGGCCGACGAGTGCGACTAGCCCGGCCCACCGCACCGCCGTCCGCGGCTCGGTCCACCACAGGCCCAATGCCAGCAGCGACACGGCCCCGCCGACGACGAAGCCGGCCAACCGGTGCGAGTGCTCGACCAGGTAGCCGAACCCGGCGTCGGACCAGTTCACGCCGGCCAGATGCCACGGCCGGGTCGGCCAGTCGGTGTCGGCCATGCCGGCCTGGAAGCTGGTGACGAACGCCCCGATCGTGAGCAGGACGAAGAGCAGCGCCAGCGTGCCGGCGGCCCAGAGGCGGAGCAGCCGGGGGGAGGGGAAGCGGGGGGTAGCGGCGATGTCGGTCATTCAGTCCACTTCTTCGTTTCGCCGCGCGGCGCAGCTAAGCGCGCTTAGCTGCGCCGCGCG
>DASXAN010001023.1:0-2132 GCA_036406755.1 Gemmataceae bacterium | reverse complement strand
CAAGCTGGCGCCGTTGGCTAACAATCGCCGGGGCCGTGCTCGCCGTCGGCCTGATCGTCGGCGGCGTCTTCGTCCACGATGCGGAGGCTCGGGCCGGCACGTTCTTCGGCGGCGGGATGCTGCTGCTGATCGCCGCCCTGGCGGCGGCGTGGGGTTGGCTCCGCCGGCCGGTCCGCGACCACGTCCGCCCCGGCGACCCGGCCGCCCTCACCCGCCTGGGCGTCCGCAACGCCGCCCGCAACCCGACCCGCAGCCTGCTCACGGCGGCCCTCTTAGCGTCGGCCGCGTTCCTGCTCGTGGCCGTCGAGTCGTTCCGCCGCAGCCCCGAGGCCGACTTCGGCGACCAGCACGGCGGCAGCGGCGGGTTCGCCCTCGTCGCCGAAACCGACCTGCCGCTCTACCGCGACCCGAACAGCCCCGAGGGCCGGCAGGACATTCTCGACGCGCTCGAGAAGGTCTACCAGCGCGAGCCGGCCACCAAGCAGAAGAAACTAACCGACGCTCAACTCCTGCTCGAACTAACGCGGATCATCCCGCTGCGGCTCAAGGCCGGCGACGACACCAGTTGCCTGAACCTGTACCAGCCCGGCCGGCCGCGCATCCTCGGCGTACCGCAATCGCTCATCGACCGCGGCGGGTTCCGGTTCGCCGGCACCGAGGCGCGTACGAACGAGGAGCGCGCCAACCCCTGGTTGCTGCTCGCCGCGCCGACCGCGGACGGGGCAATCCCCGTTTTCGGCGAGCAGCATTCGGTGCAATGGATGCTCAAGAGCGATCTCGGCGGCGTCATCGAAGTGCCGGACGAACAGGGGCGGCCGGTGAAACTCCGCGTCGTGGGGTTGTTGCAAGACAGTGTGTTCCAGAGCGAACTTTTGATGTCCGGGTCAAACTTCTTGAAGCTCTATCCGCGGCAGGAAGGTTTTTCCGTTTTTTTGCTTGACCCACCGGCCGGCCGTCGGGATGATGTGACTTCTCTTGTCCAAACCGCCCTGGACAGTCGTGGCGTAAGGATCACCCCGGCGCGGGAGCGCCTCGCGGCGTACCTGGCGGTTGAAAACACCTATCTCTCCACGTTCCAAGTGCTGGGCGGCTTCGGCCTGCTCCTCGGGGCGGTCGGCCTCGCCGTGGTGCTCCTGCGCAACGTCTGGGAGCGGCGGGGCGAACTGGCCCTGCTCCGCGCCCTGGGCTACCGGCACCGGGCGTTGGGGTGGCTGGTGTTCGCTGAGAACGCCGCCCTGCTGGTGCTCGGACTGGCGGCCGGGGTCGGGTCGGCCGCGGCGGCGGTGGCCCCGCACGTCCTGACGGGCGAGGGGGCCGTGCCGTGGGGGCGGTTGGCGTTTTTGCTCGGACTGGTGTTGGCCGTGGGGTTCGCCGCCGGCGGGTCGGCGGTCCGGTCAACGGTCAAGGCGCCGCTGGTGCCGGCGCTTAGGAAGGAGTGACGAGGATGCGGACGGTGATCGTGGCGGCCGCGGCCGTGGCGTTTGCGGCGGCGGCCGGGGCCGGGGAGATTTCGCCCCCGGGCGGCGGACGGGCCCTGACGGCGCAGCAGCTCCAGGCGATGATGCCGAAGCTGGACGCCGCCAGGGCGAACAGTCTCCTGAAGCCGCTGGCCGCGGCGATGAAGGAGTTCGACATCACGACGCCGCAGCGGCAGGCGGCGTTCCTGGCGCAGGTGGCCCAGGAGAGCGGCGAGCTGCGATACTTCGAGGAACAGTTCAGCAACCTGGCCGCCTACGATAATCGGGCCGACCTGGGCAACACCCACGCGGGCGACGGCAAAAAGTACAAGGGCCGCGGCCCGCTCATGCTCACCGGCCGGGCCCATTACAAGGCGGCCGGGCAGGCGCTGAAGCTGGACCTTGAGGCCAAGCCGGACCTGGTACTGGAGCCGGAGGTCGGGCTGCGGGTGGCGGCGTGGTACTGGAAGGCGCAGGGGCTCAACGAGCTGGCCGACCGCGGCGACCTCCGCCAGATCACCAAGCGAGTCCACGGCGACTACACGCACCTGGACGCCCGCCAGCGGTACTACCGCCAGGCCAAGCAGGCGCTCGGCATCCGCGACTGACAACCCGCCTTCTTCGTTTCGCCGCGCGGCGCAGCTCAGCGTGTCTCTCGCCGAGCTGCGCCGCGCG
>DASXAN010001022.1:0-2318 GCA_036406755.1 Gemmataceae bacterium | reverse complement strand
GCTTGTCTCACCGGCTCGGCGGGAGCCTCGCCCTCCCCGGCCGGCCGCTCCCACGCCCCGATGGCTTCCAGCGTGCCGTCGAGGTAGCCGGCCCGGCAGGCATGCCGCTGGACCTTGCCGCTGGACGTCTTCGGGATGCCGCCCGGCTTGAGCAGCACGACGGCGTCAACTTGCACCTCGTGCGCCTCGGCAACGGCCCGGCCGACGGCGGCGGCCGCTTCGTCCGCCGGGACCGCCCGCCCGCTCCGCTCGACCTCGCACACGAACACCAGCCGTTCGCCGCCGGCGGCTTCGACGGCGAACGCCGCCCCGGCGCCCGGCCGCAGGGCCGGGTGGCCGGCCTCGGCCGTCTGCTCGATGTCCTGCGGGTACAGGTTGCGGCCGCGGAGGATGATCAGGTCCTTGATCCGGCCGGTGACGTACAGCTCCCCGCCGTGCAGGAAGCCGAGGTCGCCGGTCCGCATGAACGGCCCGTCGGCGGTCGCGGTCATGGCCCCGAACGTGGCCGCCGTGTCCTCCGGCCGCCGCCAGTAGCCGTCCGCGACGCTCGGCCCGCTCACCCAAATCTCGCCCGGCAGGTCCGGCGGACACGGCGTCCGCGCCTCCGGGTCCACGATCTCGACCCGCTGGCCGCCCAGAGCCAGTCCGCAGCTGACCAGCGTCCGGGCGTCCGGGTGGTCGGCCGGAACCGACTCGACCCGGTGCCGCTCCAGGGCCGAGCGGGCGACGGTCAGCGTGACCGGCTCGCGGGCCGCCGCCCCGCCGGTGACGAACAGCGTCGCCTCGGCCAACCCGTAGCACGGGTAGAGCGCCTCGGCCCGGAACCCGTGCGGGGCGAACGCGGCGGCGAACCGCGCCAGCGTCTCGGCCCGGACCGGCTCGGCCCCGTTGAACGCCACCCGCCAGCAGCCCAGGTCCAGCCCGGCCCGCTGCTCCGGCGTGGTCCGCGTTACGCACAGGTCGTAGGCGAAGTTCGGGGCGCCACTGATGTTCGCCCGGTAGTCCGAGACGGCCCGCAGCCAGCGGATCGGGCTGGCCAGGAACGTGGCCGGGGCCATCAGGTAGCTCGGCCGGCCGATCTGCAGCGGCTGGAGCACGCCGCCGATCAGGCCCATGTCGTGGTACAGCGGCAGCCAGAACACGGCCGTGCTCTCGGCCCCGAGGCGGAACCCCTCCGTAATCAACTCGGCGTTGTGCGCCAGGTTGGCGTGCGTCAGGATCACGCCGCGGGGGGCGGTCGTCGAGCCGGAGGTGTACTGGAGGAACGCCACCCGCTCGTGGGTGGTCGAGTCGTCGCAGAACGGCTCGACGTCGAGGGCGGCAGGGGCGTCGGTCGCCAGCCAGTCGAGTTCGTGCAGCTCCGGGGCGGTGGCGAACGACCGCTCGATCTGGTCCCGGACGGCGACGGTGCATAGGACGGCGGCCGCCCCGGCGTCGCCGACGACGGCCCGCAGCCGGTCGAGCGACCGGTTGCGGTGCGGCGGGTAGGCGGGGACGGCGACCGCCCCGGCGTAGACACAGCCGAAGAAGGCGGCGACGTATTCCAGGCCGGGCGGGTACAGGAGCAGGACCGGCTTGCCGCACAGGCCGTGCGCCCGCAACAGGCCGGCGACGCGGCGGGCCTGGCGGTCCAGCTCGGCGTAGGTGAGGCGGTCGCGGACGGTGTCGCCGTCGGCGAGGAAGGCGTAGGCGAGGTCGTCGGCCTGGGCGGCGGCCCGGGCCTGAAGGAGGGCGGTGAGCGTGCGGCTGGGGCAGTCCGGGTGGGCCATCGCAGTCGCTCGTCAGTGCGGGGCGTCCGGTTGGTGAGTGGTGAGCGGTGGGTGGTGGGCTTGACGCCTCACCACTCACCGCTCACCCACCAAGGGCCGCTCGGGTGGCCGGCCCTTCCCGCCGGCGGGTCGGCCCGCTCCGGGACCGCCGCCGGGCGATCCTCCGCCCCTCCCCCGAGAAAACGAACCGGCCTCCTTCCCTGGGCGGCGGTCGGCCGCTCGGCGGGAAAGCACGCGGTCCGACCACGGCTAGGCGTTCACGATCCCGAGCGTCCTGCACCCGGCGCGGCTGCGTGTCGTCTTCCGGTCCCGAGACGTGGACCTGCGAGCACCGATGGAAGCGGACTCCGCGGACGGTGGGATTCCCGCGGGCGTCCTCCGCCGGACCCCGTACGTGCGGTCCGAAGCGGTGACACCCCTTGTACATCTGAGACGATCGGCCGCCGGAAGACATTTCGGTGCAAACAGCCGGCTCGTCGTCCCTTCGATCTCCGATCTATGTTCCCCAAACTAACAGTAGGCTATTCGGTTTCAGCATCCTGTCAAGCC
>DASXAN010001021.1:0-3303 GCA_036406755.1 Gemmataceae bacterium | reverse complement strand
GTCGAGGGCGGTCAACACGTCGGGCGGGAGACTTTCGTCCTTCGTGCCGGTGTAAGTCAGCTTCTCGCCCCAGGCGAGAACCGCGTCCACCAGCGTCCGCATCAGGACGATCAGGTTGGACCGCTTCTCGACCACGTCGGTGCCGCTGACCGCTTGAATCTTGCACTTCTTGGCCTCGACGGTGGCGACGCTGAGCCGGTCGCAGCCGATCAGCCGCCGGCCCTCGTTGGCCACCTGGAAGGCGACGCGGGTCGGGTCGAGGCTGGCGTGGATTTCGCGGGCGAAGGTTTCCAGTTGCGTCCAGAGCTGCTCCTGGCCGGCCAGCCGCCGGCCCTGCTGGCTGCGGACGAAGTTGGCCGCGTACCCGGCCATCTGGATGACGTAGTTCAGGCACAGCTTCTGGGCGCGGGCGTCCCACCGCCGGTCCTGCCAGACCTCGACCAGCCCGACCGTCTCCAGCCCGCCGCCCTCCTTGTCGGCCTGGATGGGGGCCAGCAGGACGACGTGGTCGGTCGGGTTGCCGGCGGGCAGGCCCTCATGAATGCCGGTGGTGCCGTAGGCGTCCAGCATCATCGGCTTGGCCATCTGGAACGCCTGGCGGAGCAGCTCGTTGTGGCTCTGTCGGCCGCCCTTGTGCTTGTCCAGCCCGACGTTCTCGAGGTTGATCTGGCACTGGAGCTGGAGGAACCCCTGGGGCGTCCGCAGCCAGACGGCCCCGGCCGGGGCCTCAATGCCGGCCACGACCTTGGCCAGGAACTGCTGGTAGAAGTCGGCCGGCGGGACGTCGGACCCGGCTAGGCGGGCGACGTCCTCGAACGCCTCGTCGATGCGGCGTCGGCCGCCGCCGTCCGGGGAGTCGTTGCCTTTACCCATGGGGCGGGCCTCCGGCGCGTTCGGCGGCTGCGGGGTCGTGCTCACCGCATTCCTCGGCTTGCTTGGGTGTGAAAAGGGGCGTGCTCCGCCGGCCGTCAAGGCCAACTTCACAACTATATCTGGTCCTTTGAAGTCCAGCAAGGCGGGCCGGGTCGGGTTTTCCGACTTCACCGGAATTACCGTCCGTCCCGAGTTGGATTCTGCCCGTTGGGCAAAGTTTCCCTGAAATGGCTCGAATCTGTCACGCCGCGGCCGCGCGCGCCTCGTACTCCAGGATGTGCTCCATCAGCGAGTCGGGGTCGATCCCCGGTTCGGGCAGCGGCCAGTCGAACCGCTCGGCGTTGGCGAGCTGCGCCGCGGCCCCGGGCTGGCCCCGGTGGCACCAGAGGCCCACGAACAGGCCGATCGCCCGCGCCCGGCGACACAGGCGCTGGACTTGCGCCCCAGCGTCGGCGTTCCCGGCCAACGCCTCGGCCCGTTCGACCAGCCACTCGACGAGGATGCGGGCCTCGGTGTCGCAGAGGTGGCGCGTCAAGGCGTCGTCGGTGAGGATGGGACGGAGCAACGCCTGCATCGACACCTCTCCCCCGTGGGCGGCCGCCCCCCGTGAGCCACCGGCCGCCCGAAACGCCGTCCCGATCTCGTTTGGATGGCGGGGGACATACCCGGCGTCCCACCGCAGGGCAAGCCGAAGTCAGGACCGGCCGCGGAACATCTTGTCGCGGTGCTACAAAATCCGGCATTTTGTGATCATTCCGGACCGGGGCAGGGGCGGCACCCGAAACAACATCTTTTTTTGAGCGGACAAAATGGGACATTTTCGGACACCGGCTCGATCCCGTTTGTAGGTCGTGAATCCTGGCGGACGAGCGTGACATACCCCGACTCCTCAGGTCCAACGCCCGCCGTGGGCAGACCGACACGCGGTAAGTGTAGTGTATAAAAATGCACTTGCAAGCAACGGAGATATGGTTCGTGTCCATGACATGGACAGTCCCCAGAACGCCCGTCTCTTGACGGGGTTGTGACGCGGGCATACCTTGCTCGCAGCATCCGACCGGCCGGGACTGTCAGACGCGGGAGTGCGATCGTGCTCCACTGGGTGGCGTGGGTCCTAGCGCGGCTGGTGTACCGGCTCCGCGTTGTCGGCCGGGATCACGTGCCGTCATCGGGCGGCGTCCTGCTGGTCAGCAACCACGTCAGTTACGTCGATTGGCTGGCCATTATGGGCGGCTGCCCCCGGCCGGTCCGCTTCGTCATCGCGTCGAATTTCATCCATAACCCCATTTTCGGCTGGGTGTTACGGCTAGTGCGAGTCATCCCGCTGGACCGCACCGGCGGGCCGAAGTCGTTGCAGCGGTCCCTGAAGGCGGCCGCTCAGGCCCTGGCTAATGGTGAGGTCGTTTGCGTCTTCCCAGAGAGCTACCCGACCCGCAACGGCGTCATGCTGCCGTTCCGCCGCGGGTTCGAAAGGCTCGTCGAATCCACGTCCATCCCGGTCGTCCCCGTTTACCTCGACCAGCTTTGGGGCAGCATCTTCTCCTACTTCGACGGCCGGCTGTTCTGGAAGTGGCCCCAGCGCCGCAAGTACCCGGTGACGGTCGCGTTTGGCAAACCCCAGGACAGCACCGTCACGGCGCCGCAGGTCCGGCAGATGATTCAGCAGATGGCGGCGGACGTGGCGAAGGAGCGCACCAGGACGATCCTGCCGGTGCACCGCCAGTTCGTCCGATCGGCAGCCCGCCACCCGTTCCGCCCCTGCCTGATCGACACGACGAGCGGCCCGGAACCGGTCGTCCTGAACCGCGGCAAGGCGCTGGCCGGCGCCATGTGTCTCGCACGATGGCTCCGTCCGAAGCTGGGCGACGAGCCGATGGTCGGCGTCTGGCTGCCGCAGAGTGCCGGCGGCGTGTTGACCAACGTCGCCCTGACCTTGCTCCACAAGACGCCGGTGAACCTGAACTACACCGCGGGCACCGACAACGTCCGCTCGGCCGCCCGGCAGTGTGAGTTGAAGGTCGTCCTTTCGTCCAAGCGGTTCCTGACGCGGTATCCCCTCGACCTGGGGCCCGACGTTCGGGTCATCGCGGGTGAAGACGCGCGGGACGAGATCACAACCGGGCGGCGGCTCGCCGCCTACCTACGTACGATCCTCTTGCCCGGCTGGCTCCTCGACCGTCTCCTTGGCCTCGGTGGTCACGAGTCGTCCGACCTGGCGACGGTCATCTTCTCCAGCGGCTCGACCGGCGAGCCCAAGGGGGTGATGCTGACGCACCAGAACGTCGCGGCCAACATCGAAGCGTTTATCGACTACGTCCGGTTCACGCACCATGATCGCGTGCTCGGCATCCTGCCGTTCTTCCACTCCTTCGGGTACACCGTGACGCTCTGGGGGGCGCTGCTCGCCGAGGCGCGGACGGTGTTCCACCC
>DASXAN010001020.1:0-1744 GCA_036406755.1 Gemmataceae bacterium | reverse complement strand
ACCGGACCTGGCAGGCGTTCTGGCTGACGGTCGTGGACGGCCGCTCACCGGTGGACATCGCCGCCGAGACCGGCGTCAGCCCGGCGGCCGTGCGGATGGCCAAGTCCCGCGTCCTGCACCGGCTGAAAGAGGCGTTCGGCGACCTGGTGCAGTGACCGAACAAGTGCTGTTACACCTCGCGCAATTCCCATTCCGACGGACACGACGGGCCTGCCGCCTCACGGCGAGCGGCCGGCCGGCACACCCTCTGGCGGAGCTTGCACATGAACATCAGCTACAAGATCTGTCAGGACTCGTTCCTGGGCGCCCCTATTCCTCGCGGCATCTGCGAAGCCGAGTTGCGGACCGTGTGGAACGTCCCGCGGAAACAGGACGCGTCCGCCGGGGCGGTGGGGAAGGCGATGGGCGGCCCGACCGGCGGAGGTCCGCCGGTGTTCGTCCTGCACGGGCAAGTCAAGGTGCCGGACGACGACAGCAGCAAGGGCATTGACGTCTCGTACAAGGCGAACCATTATCGCATCCTGCTCCGGCCGGGCAAGAACAGGGACTTTTCCTGGCGCGCGTACAAGATCGTGGCCCTGCCGCCCATGCTCTATTTCGACGCCGCGTCCCGCGAAATGGCGACGCAGATCCGCCGCACACAGCTCCTGGCGGACACGGTGGCCGATCAGGTCTCGGCCCGGGACCAGGACAGCGCCCCCGGTCAGGACGGGGGCGGGGACGGTCAGGACGGGGCTGGGGAAGGCCACTACGCCAACGGCCCGTCCGACGACTACGCAAACGCCCGGGGTTGACCGGCGGGGAACCGGCGGCGGCGTTCGCCGCCGGGCGGACCATTCGTGTCGCGGTGCGGCCCTCCCGGCCGCCGTTTCTTCCTACGGAGGCCGTCATGCCGAGCGCGATCAGTTCCATCGTTCAAGGGTTGAAGAGCTACGCGAAGATCGTGAAGTTCCAGACGAGTCACAACACCGTTGCCATGGCGTACGACGGCGCGAAGTTCAACCACACCAACCGCGCCAAGGCGGTCGGCCGGGCGGTCGGCGGGGGGATGGCCACCTTCCTCGCCCCGCCGGTGGTCATCGGCACCCAGGCCGTCAAGGACTATCGGGAGAAGCGGCTCGCCGAGGAGCGCGAATGTCGGCTCGGGCAGCTGGCCAAGGGCCTGCAGAGTCACGGCATTTCGCCCGAGGGCGCGAGCTTGATGGCCGAACTGGTCGTCAAGGGGACTCACCCGGACGGTGGCTGGATCAGCCAGGCTGACTACAAGATGTGGATGGTCGTGGCCAGCACCCTTGAGCCCGACCTGGCGCCGTTCACGTCGCGCATCGTGGATCGGCTGGAGTCGGAGAAGCCCCAGGCCAGCCTGTCCTAGGATCCGGCGCCGGCTTGACCTTGACCCGTACCCCCTGCCCGGCGACGATAGGCGGCCCGGCCGTACACGGAGGTACGCCATGCTCTACGAGTCCGCGCACGCCACCCTCGCCGCCGACTACCGCATCGCCACGTTGACCGTCGGCGGCGGCGACGCGGAACACCCCGCCCTCACCCGGGCCGCCCTGGACGACCTGGACGCCGCCCTCGCCGTCGTCGCCCGCCACCCCGCCGTGGACGTGCTCGTGCTCCGCGGCGACCGGCCCGGGGCGTTCGGGGCCGGCCCCGACCTCGGCGAGCTGGCCGCCGCCAGCCCGGCGGAGGCGGCCGCCGTCGCCGCGCTGGGCCAGCGGGTCGCCGACCGGCTGGCCGG
>DASXAN010001019.1:0-4493 GCA_036406755.1 Gemmataceae bacterium | reverse complement strand
CGAGCTGGCCGGGTTGGTGATGACGTTGAACCCGCCGTCCTGCGGGCTCTCGTTCGGCGGGGCCACCACGTTGTAGGCGTCGTTGTCGATCCAGTCGGCCCGGGCCAGCACGGCGCCGGTGTTGGCGTCCACGCTCATGTCGTACCAGTGCTGGCCGCCCGGCGTGCGGACGACCAGCTCCCACGCCTCGGCCGCGCTCCCGTCCGCCGTCGGCGCGTAGACCAGGCGGGCGGTGACCGGGTCCAGCGACACACCCTCGGCCGAGACGACCGCCGCCGCCGGCAGCGTGACGGGGCCGACGAATGGGTTGACCTCCGCCGGGTCGCCGCTCGGGGTCAGGCCGAGGTCCGCGGCGGCGGCCCGCACCGCGTCCACGGCCGACAGCTTCGGCCAGGCGACACCGTCGCCGACCGCCGTCGCCAGCCCCGGGACGAATCCGCCGCCGGCGCTGATGACCGCCCCGCCGGCCGCGACGCCGACGCTGAAGTCGGCGTTGATGACCGGCAGGCCGTTGACCTGCTGTTGCAGGTAGACGTGGGCGATGCCGGTGTCGGCGTCGGTGTACTGGCTGGTGACGATCAGGTTCGTCAGGTCGGGGGCGGTCAGCCCGAGCTGGGCGGCGTGGTCGCCGAGGAAGCTCAGGGCGGCGTCGAGCGGCGGCCGGGCCTTGGCCGCGGCGTCGGAGGTCGTGAGGCCCGGGTTGGTGAGGAAGTAGGACGGCGGGTAGTAGGCCGCGGTCGGGACGGTCCGGTCTTCGAGGCGGTTCAGCCGGAGCGGGGCGGGGACGAGTGGCAAGGCGGGTGTGGTGGACCGGCGGCGACGCCGGCGGGTGCTGTTGCGCCAGGACACGGTGCGATCTCCGCGATGATGAATGGATGAGGACGCGACCGCCGGCGGCGGGGTGGCCAACGTGTCTGGCGACCCGGGGCCGGTGACAATGACTTGTCCGAGGGTGTCAGTATACGGCCGCCGCCGGCCCGCGGGTACGAAAATCTCAACGAATTGCCACGTCCGAACCGGGCGCGGCCGGGCCGGCCCGGCGGGGAAGTCAATGCCGCGTCGCTCGCGGAATGCGCGCGACGTCAGGGGGTGTAGCCGGAGAGGAACATGCGGCTGACGAACTGGTTCAAGTCCAGCAGGTCGACGTCCCCGTCGCCGTCGAAGTCGAACGCCGGGTTGTAGGCCGGCTGGCCGACGGTGCCGAACAGGGCCGGCACCAGCGAGTTCAGGTCGAGCAGGTCCACGTCCCCGTCGCCGTCCGCGTCCCCGAACAGCCGGTGGGTGGCGAACACCCTGTCCCCGCCTGGAGTGCCGTTGCCGTCGCCGTCCAGGGCCCAGCCGAGGGCGGCGTCGGTCACCGCCGCGGCGGAAATGGTCAGCGTGTACACCCCGTCGATGAGGGACGGGTTGACGCCGGCAGCCGTATTCGCCTCCGTGAACGGCCCGGAGAAGGTGAGCGTCACGACCGTCCGCCCCTGGGCGTCGGTGGTCACTGTGGGCGTCAGCCCCACGGTGCCGGTCGGTCCGGACGGGCCGGTCCGGGTCAGCGTAAACGCGGCGGCGGCGTTGCCGCCGGCGAACGCCACCGGGCCGGAGAAGGTGACCGTGATGCTGCGGACGACCGACCGCTGGGGGGCACCATCATTATTCACCTGCACGGTGGGGGTGATGGGGGTGTACTCGTAGGCCCCGATGTCGGCGGCCGGCCCGACCTGCCGGGCGAGTCCTCGCTGGTCGGTGCCCGGGACCGGGTTGTAGTAATTGGCCCCCTGGTTCAGGGCCGGGCTGCCGGCCAGCAGGGCGTGGGTGAACGTCGACCCGCCGTTGTCGGCCAGCGGGCCGAGCTTCGGGTCCAGCGGCGCGGCGGCCGTGCCGGTCAGGTTGCTGGCCGACCCCGCCGACAGGGTGACCGCGTCCGCCACCCCGAACAGGCAATACTGGGCGAAAACCGTCGGCTGGCCGGAGCCGGTCCCGGCGGAGATGTCCGGCCGGCCGCTCGCCGAGGTGTTGCCGGCGACGATCGTGTTCAAGAGGGTGACTGACGACACCTGCCCGGCCCGAAGTCCGGACGTGGACGCGGCGATGCCGCCGCCCTGGGCGCCGGTCGTCGCGGTGGCGGCGTTCCGGGTGATGGTCGTGTCCTGAATGAAGGCCCCGCCGACGAACGACGTAAGAGCGATGCCGCCGCCGCCGGCCCCCGTGTTCCCGGAAATGGTGCTGTCGTGGATGGAGATCCCGCCCCGGCCGAAGAAGCCGATGCCGCCGCTGCCGCCGCCCCCCGTGCTCCGGTTGCCGGCGATGGTGCTGTTTTCGATGGTCAGGGTGCCGCCGTTGGGGAAGCTGATTCCGCCGCCGACCCCATTGCTCGTGTTGTTCGCGATCGTGCTGTTGCGGACGGTCAGCCGGCCGCCGCCCCACACCTGGATGCCGCCGGTTGAGGCGTCGGGGTAGCTGGAGTTGTTCATCACGGCCACATCCGTCAGGGTGACGTCCTCGTCCCCTATGGTAATGCCGCCGTCCGACCCGCCCGTGACCGTCAGGCCGGACACGGACACCGTCAGGACCGTCCCCGGGGTGCCGATGGTCAGGCCGAGGCCGCGGAGCGTCAGCAGCCGCGACCCCGGCCCGGTGATAGTCACGGAGTCGGTGACGGCCGGCAGGCGGGGGATCGTGGGGATGGTCGCAGGCCCGGCCGCGAACAGGGCCGGTGCGAATTGAATCACGTCCGCCGCCGGGGCCGCGTTCGCCTGGGTGAGGGCGTCCGCCAGCGACCCGGGGCCGGACGAATTCAGGGTGGTGACGGTGAACACCTTCGGGATCAGCACCCGGAACATGCCGACCTCCCCGGCCGCCACCGGGTTGCCGGTCGTGTCGAACACCTGGTTCGGCTGCACCGTGATCGAATACGTGCCGTCGGCCGCGTCGGCCCACGCCCCGCCCGGGGCGGCGACGAAGTACGTGGCCGTCCGCGGCGACCCGTCGGTCGGGGTGTCCACGCCCACGAACGTGGCCGGGGCGTCGAACCCGTTCGGCCCGGTCACTCGCACGTCGCCGTCCCCCAGGGGCGCGGCGGCGACGGCCGTGTCGTCGCTGTACGTAACGGCGAACGTGTACCCGGTGTCGCCGGCCGTCGTCACGGCCGCGTACGGCCCACCGCCGGCGACCGGCACGCCGGGGGAGGCCGCCTCGACCGCCCCGATGTCGGCCGCCACGCCGATCACGCGGGGGGAACCGCCTTGGTCGGCGGCGAGGCCGGCCGGGTTGGCGCCGTGGTCGAGGATCGGGCTGCCGGGCAGCGGGGCGCAGGTCTGCGTCGGCCCGCCGTTGTCCTGGAGCGGCCCGAGCCGCGCGTCAAGGGGGGCGGCAGCCGTGCCCGTCCGGTTGTTCGCCGACATCGGGGACAGGGTGACCTTATCCGCCACGCCGATCAGGCTGTGATCGGCCGTGAACGTCACCGGACCGGCGGCGTCGGCCAGCACGTCCGGCCCGCCGGTAACCGTCCCGGTTGTGTTGCCGGCCACGACCGAACTCTGCAACAGGACGGTCGCCGACCCCCCGGTCCCGGAGGGGGAGTAGCTGCCCGAAACCTGGATTCCCCCCGCCCCACTGGTCAAGGTCGCGGTGTTGCCGGTGACCGTGCTGTTCTGCACTAGCAAGGTGTCGGAAACGCCCCACAGTTCGACCCCGCCCCCGGCGGGGCCGGTATTGCCGTAGACGGTCGTGTTGCGGAGGACCGCCGTACTGCCCCCGAGGTTGCCGGCGAGGTAGGCGCCGCCGCCGCTGGTGCCTGCGGAGTTGCCGGCGATCGTACAGCCGTCTACGGACAGGCTGCCGCCGCTCATGGCGGATGGGGTGACCGCGGCCACGTAGACGCCGCCGCCGCGGCCCACGGTCGCGTTGCCGGCGACCGTACTGCGGAGGAGGGTCAGCCGCCCGTCCGCGGAGACGTAGGCGGCCCCGCCACCGCCCGAGCTGGTGCCCGCGGCAGTGTTGCCGCGGATCGTGCTGTCCTCGACCGCCACAATGCCGCCGGCCAGGACGCGGATGCCGCCCCCGCCGCCGCTGTTGAACGTAACGACGGCCGTGTTCCCCTCGACCACCGTGCGGCGGATCGTGAGCGAGTCGGTGCCGGCGTAGGTGCCGAAGGCGATGCCGCCGCCGCCGCCGCCGCCGCTGTTCCGGAACGCCGCCGTGTTGCCGGCGACGGTACTATCCTCGATCAGCAGCGCGCCAGTGGGGCCGGTGCCGAAGACCTGCAGGCCGCCGCCCACAACGTCGACCCCGCCCCCCGCCGAATTTCCCGAGACGGTGGTGCGGCGGACCGTCAGCGCGTTCGTCGCCAGCCCGAAGAAGGAAATGCCGCCCCCGCCGCCGCCAGCCGCGTTCCCCGAAACCGTACCGTCCTCGATGAGCAGCCCGCCGCCATAAACGTCGATGCCGCCGCCCCGCCCGCCGACGGAGCCGCTGGGGACGGCCGTGTTATCGGCGATCGT
>DASXAN010001018.1:0-7082 GCA_036406755.1 Gemmataceae bacterium | reverse complement strand
AGAAGATACCGGCGAGCGGCGCCGGTCTGGTCTTCTTAGCAGTTCTCCCCCTTCCCTTTTAGGGAAGGGGGCCGGGGGGTTAGGTTTTCTTGATCACTTCCGCTCCGGCGGCGGCACCGGCACCGGCTTGGCCGCCGGCGGCACGCCGATGACCCGCACCCCGCGGACGATCCGCTCCACGTCCCGCTGCGCCGCCGCCAGGTCGCCGCCCGGCGCCAACCGGGCCGCCGCCGTCGCACCCCCGGCCGGCTGCCGCACCACGTAGTACTCCAGCCGCTCCCGCCGACCGCCCATCTCCACGTCCAGGCCGAACTGGTCGAGCTCGTCCGGCGGCCCTTGCAGCCGTCGCGGCCCGTCGGTCCGCAGCACCTTGCCCTTCTCCTTGGCGATGAATGCCCGAATCTCGTCCAGGTAGGCCGCCGCCGTCGGCAGGCTCGCCGGCGTCTCCAGCGTCAGCATCAGGCCGTTGCCGTTGGCGTCGTTGAGGAACAGCTGCCGGCCGCGGACCGCCGGCATCCGCCACCGCCGCGAGTACAACAGCCGAACCCCCAACTCGCCGCCCTCGTACAGGAGGAGAGAGTTGTCGGCGTTCGGCTCCAGGGCCAGCCCGCGGATCGCCTCGTCGGCCAATTCCGGGCAGCGGGCGTGCGCCTGCCGCGTCAGCGTGAACTGCCCTTCCACCCGCCCGGCCTCCTGTCCCGTCTTGTCTAATAGCGAGTGGACGCCTTTCAGCGACAGGTAACTCAGGTGGGAGGAATCCAGGTCGAAATAGTAGAACCCGTCGAGCTGCTGCCGGCTCGGGCCGTCCTCGCCCACCCCGCGGACGTCGCCGGCGAAGTGGACGCGGGCCAGCCGCCGGCCGTTCAGCGACGTGACCTCCTCGAACCGGCACTCCAGCCCGCCCTGGATCTCCTCCAGGTCGGTCAGCTCCTCGGCCGCGGACGCCTTCGCCGGCCAGCGGTCGCCGGGGGCCACCGGCCGGTCGGGAAGCAGGGCGGCGGCCAGCGCCGGGGTGAACACGTCCTTGCTGACGAGGTGGACCTCGCCCCAGGTGAGCGGCCCGTCGGGCGAAAACGCCGCCTCCCGGTGTCCGTTCCGCAGTAGGACCAGTCGGCGGACGGCCGGCCGCAGCGTCGAGTCCTGGGCCTGGTCGTCTATGCTCCGCTCCAGCTCGACCCGGCGGTACACCCGCAGCGTCCGCGGCGCGGGGTTGTCCGGCGTGCCGGGGTCGAGGACGCGCTCGTCGTACTCGAGCGCCCCGCGACCATGGACCTTGATCGGCGGCGGGGTACCCGGCTTCGCCGGGTCTCCCGGCTTGCTGCCCTCGGCGGGCAGCTTCAGCTCGCCGGCCGCCTCCTCACGGATGGCGACGTGGTACTGCTCGCCGGCCGGGAACGCCTCCCGCAGCCGGACCGATTCGGCGGCCGGAGCGAGGGCGGTGGCGGCAAGCACCAGGGGAACCGCGATGAACCATCGGGCGGGCATGTGGACGCCTCCACGCAGGATGGGCACGCAATTCTAACCGGCGGCCCAGGTCGGCCCTTGAGCAAAAGACGGTGTAACGGTGTGGTTTCGCTTACGGAAGTGCGAGGGTGTGCCGGTTACGGTGTGAGTCGGGATTGCGGCCTTTGCAAGTGGGTGAAATCCGTACCGACTGAGCTTGCAAAATGGTACAGTTCTTGTGTAAATTCGTTCACCGATCGAGCCCGGGAATGGAATCTGTCGCGGGTTGGGGTTGACAAAAATCACGATCCCTGGCCGATGTCGTAACCGAAAGCGATTTCTGGTGTTAAGGGATGTGATTGGGATCGATCGCGGGAGAATGATGAGGGGCGATTTTGGGCGAATGGTCCGCGGTTTGCTTCCAGGGACAATCGCTCGTGCTCACGAACCTCTCTGGGCACGGCGACGGATGCCATGAGCGCCAGGGACGCGGGTGCCGATCAGCGACCCTCCTGTGTCACCGCATCCTGACGACCGCTCCTGCGAAGTGAACCTTTGTCGGCTCCGTGGGACTCTAAAACTGCGGACTGGGGACGGCCCCGGGCGCGCGGTTCGCGCCGGTGTAAGGGCGTGAGTCGGCGGGCGTATGACTTACTAGAAGGGTATCGGCCGGCGGAAGCCGGGGACTTGAGGGAAGCGGCGGAAGTCACGGACGGAGGTCGGGCACCATGAGCGAGTTTCGCCACCCCGCGTTGAAGGAGCTGACGGAGCAGCTAGCCGGTACGGACAAGCGCAAGTCGCTCGTCCCGGTGGGGAAGCGCCGCTCGCAGTTCGAGCGGGCCACCCAGCTGCTCGGCGAGGTCGACGCGGGCAAGAACTACCCGTACCCGTTCGTCTGCTTCCGCGTCACCGGGTTCCGCTCGGACGCCTACCCGGACCTGCTGATCCCGGGCGAGAACCTGCGGCACGACCTGCGGCTGTTGATCGACCGTCTGGACCGGTCGCTGCCGCGGTCGGAACGGAGTCCGGAACTCCGGCCGGAGGTGAAGGACATCCGCCGGCGCTTGAACGACTGGCCGAACCCGATTTTGACGCTGACGGACATGAGTCGGCTGTTCGGGGTGTCGGTCAAGACGGTGCGTCGCTGGGCCAAGGGACACCAGTTGCAAGGCTGGCGTGTCCTGCAACGGGGCCGCCGCCATTTGGCCTTACCGAAGCCCATGGTCGAGCGGTTTTTGGACACGCAGCCGAGCACCGTCGCCCAGGGCGCGAGGTTCTCGCACCTGACCGAGGCGGAGAAGGGCGAGATCCTTACCCGCGCCCGGTTGCTGGCCCGGGCCGGCGGGTCGCTCACGGACGTGAGCCGCCGCGTCGCCCGCCTGCTGGGGCGGTCGGCCGAGGCCGTCCGGTACACGATCCGGAACTTCGACCGCGCCCACCCGGCGCAGCCGATCTTCCCGGACCGGACCGGGCCGCTGGACCGCCCGACGAAGCAGTTGATTTTTAACTCTTACAGGAGGGGCATCACCGTGAACGCCCTTGCCAAGCGGTTCAACCGCACCCGGACGTCCATGTACCGGGTGATCAGCGAAGTCCGGGCCGAGCAGCTCTTGAAGCAGGCCCAGGACTATATCTACCACCCCTCCTTCGACGACCGCGGCCAGGAGGCCGAGATCCTTGCGCCCATGCCGGGGCTAGCCGCCTTCGAGGAGCAGCGGGCGAACATGCGCGTCCCCAAGGACGTGCCGCCGGAGATCGCCCCGCTCTACGCGTGGCCGCTCCTGACCAAGGAGCAGGAGCAGCACATGTTCCGGCAGATGAACTTCCTGAAGCACAAGCTCAAGAAGGTGTGCGACCGGTTCCGCACGCCCGAAGGCACCGTCAACGCCGCCAAGGTCCGCATCGAGGACCTGGAGGCGGTCGAGCGGCTGCAGGAGAAGGTCAGCGACGTCAAGGACCTGCTGATCAGCTGCAACATGCGGCTGGTCATGTCGATCGCCAAGCGGCACAGCGGCCAGACGGACAACTTCTGGGAGCTGATGTCCGACGGGAACATGTCCCTGATGCGGGCGGTCGAGAAGTTCGACTACAGCCGGGGCAACAAGTTCTCCACCTACGCCAGCTGGGCGATCATGAAGAACTTCGCCCGGTCGATCCCGGAGGAGAAGACCCGCAAGGAGCGGTACGTCACCGGCCGGGAGGAGCTGTTCGACGTCGCCCCCGACACGCGGACGGACGAGCACGAGCTGCTCTCCAGCGCCGAGCAGGCGGCCCACCGGGTCAACCGCCTCTTGGAGCACCTCAGCCCGCGGGACCGGGAGATCGTCCGGCTGCGGGCCGGCTTGGACGGCAGCGAGCCGAAGACCCTGGAGGAGATCGGCAAGGAGCTGGGAATTACCAAAGAGCGGGTGCGGCAGCTGAACGTCCGCATCATGAAGCAGTTGCGGGACCTGGCGGGCGAGCGCCCCGCCGATATGGCGTAATCGCCGCGGGGCCGCAAGGCCAAAAAGCGAGCCGCTTGCGGCTATGCACGTCCTGCATAGCCGCGAGCGGCAAGAGATACAGGGCCGGGGGCGAGCCGCATCCCCCGGCTCATTTCATTTTTCAGCTCACGCGAACTTCAGCACCGCCTGGATTTGCTCCTCCGCCAGCGGCGTCGGGAACACGCACCCGTGCACCCAGTGGCCGGCCCGGTCCTCCTGCACCCGGATGACCTTCACCGGCAGCCGCTGCGGCGGGTCGTTCGGCCCGGCCGTCAGCTCGACCGCCAGCTCGGTGCCCGGCTCGAACCGCCGGGCCAGGAGCACGCCGATCCCGCCGGCCGCCACGTCCCGGATGACCAGCGGCCACCGCTCCTCGGCGCCGCCCCCGTGGGCGTTCAGGTCCACCACGGCGCAGCTACCGACCTTCAGCGGGAACCGCGCCGCCGACCGCCGCTCGCTGCCGGCCGGCGGGGTCGGGGCCATGACCGGGGCGGCCGTGGACGGCCGGCCGGCGATCCGCCGCCGCCCAGTCAGCAGCTTGAAGAACTCCAGGCAGGTCGCCGGCCGCTTACCCGGGATCGGGTCCAGGGCCTGCCGGATGGCCGCGTCCACCTGCCCGCTCAGCCCCGGCACCAGCGACCGCGGCGACACCAGCCGGTTCGCCTCCTTGTTCGCCAGGATGGCGATGGTCGAGCTGGCCTCGAACGGCAGCTTGCCGGTCAGGGCGTTGTACAACGTGGCGGCCAGCGAGTAGATGTCGCACCGGGCGTCGGCCCCCTTGGCGTTGGAGAACTGCTCCGGGGCCATGAAGTGCGGCGTACCCAGCCCGCTCGCCTGGCGGGTCAGGTCCTGCGCCTCGACGCCGTAGTTCTTGGCCAGCCCGAAGTCGGTCAGCTTTGCCTTGCCGTCCGGCAACAGCAGGATGTTGTCCGGCTTGACGTCCCGGTGGATCACCTGCCGCTGGTGCGCGTAGTCCAGGGCCTGCGTCATCTGGGTGATGATCCGCACGGCAGTGTCTTCGGGCAGCGGGCCGTGCTCGTCGATCCGGCTGCCGAGGCTCTTGCCCTCGACCAGCTCGTAGACGAGGTAGCTGATGTCGCCGTCGGTGTCGACGTGCAGGGCCCGGACGATGTTCGGGTGCTCCAGGGCGCTGGCGGCCTGGAACTCGACGGCCAGCCGGCGGTGCAGGGTCAGGTTCTCGGTCACCTTGGAGTCCAGCACCTTGATGGCGACCAGCTCGTCGGTGCGGCGGTCCAGGGCGCGGTAGACAATCCCGGTGCCGCCGGCCCCGATCGGCTCGCGGAATTCGTACCGGGTGGTCGAGGGCAGCCGGGGCCGCCGGGCGGTCATCGACAACATGGGCGTGTGCTTTCCAATGTGACGGGGGCGGGGCGACGGACCCGGCGTCTCCGCGACGCGGGTCAGCGGCCCGGTCACAACCCCGGCCGGTACTAGTTCCACGACTGACTGAAAGATAGGTCACGATCACAGGCCGAGCGCGGATTCGGCGGCCAAAACCGGCCGGTCCGCTCAGCGCTCGATCGTGGCGAGGACGGCCTGGACCTTTTGCCGCTGTTCGGATGTCAACGCCGCGATCGGGGACCGGCTCGGGCCGACCGCCACGCCGGCGAGGTTCATGGCCGCCTTGATCGTGCCGGGGGCCGTCCCGACCATCGCCAGCCGCAGCGGGCTGAACTTCGCCTGGGCCGCCCGCGCCGCGGCGACGTCCCCCCGGCGGTGGGCCTCGTAGATGGCCACCGCCAGCTTCGGGGCGATGTTCGCCGTGCCCGGCACGGCCCCGGCCGCCCCGTTGGCCAGCGCCGCCTCGATCAGCGTGTCCCGCCCCTGGAACACGGCGAACCCCGGCGGCGTCGCCCGCACGAACTCGATCAGCGTCGACAGGTCGCCGGACGAATCCTTCATGCCGACGACGTTCGATACCTCCGCCAGTCGGGCGACCGTGCCGACGTCCGGCTTCACCCCGGCGGTCATGGCCGGGTTGCTGTACAGCAAGACCGGCAGCCGCGTGCTCTCGGCGACGCGGCGGAAGTGGTCGGCCAGCTCCGCCTGCGTCGGGCTGATGAAGTACGGGGTGATGACGGCGGCGGCGTCGGCCCCCTCGCGCTCGGCCAGCTTCGTCAGCCGCACGGCCTCGCGAGTCGTCTCCGCCCCGGTGCCGGCGATCACCGGCACCCGCTTGTCCGCCAGCGCCACCGCCTCGGCGATGACGGCCTGCTTCTCGGATTCGTCCAGCGCGTAAAACTCGCCGGTCGTGCCGAGTACGAACAGGGCGTGGACGCCGGCGTCGAGCAGCCGCTGGAGCGTCTCCCGGAGGCGGGGCAGGTCGACGTCTTCGTTGGCCTGCATCGGCGTGACGGCCGGCGGGATGATGCCGTGGAACTTCATGGCGGGCCTCGGCGGCGGGGCGACACCTCCAATGTACGGTCCCGGCGGCCGGCGCCCAGCGAAATCGCCCCGCGTCCGGCGCGGCGGTTGCATCTCCATCGCAGAGACCTGCGGAGGGACGCGATGGGCAACCTCATCGGAACGATGGGCGCCGACATCCGCGGCGGCCCCGGTTCGGCCCACGGCCTGCTGGTACGCATCCGGCACTTCTACGGCCCGTGCGAGGCCGAGCTGGCCCGCTACGCCGCTCACGCAGAGGGCGCCGCGGCCGTGCTCGTGGCGTGCGAGCGGCGGCTGGAGAACGTCGTCCGCCGGGCCGGGTTCACCCGCACCCGGGCCGACGCCCGCCGGGCCGTCGTCCGCGGCCACATCCTGGTCAACGGCCGGAAGGTGAACCACCCGGGCTACCTGGTCCGGGCCGGGGAGGTGCTCACCGTCCGCCCCCGGCCGCACATCGAGGCCCTGTACCGCCCGCCGGCGACGACGACCGACGCGCCGCCGGCGCCGCCCGACTGGCTGGCCGTCGAGCCGGCCCGGCTGCGGGCGACCGTGGTCCGCCTGCCGGCCGCCGCGGACGTCGGCCTGGCGGTGGACGCGGCCGACGTGGCCGCGGCCCTGGCGCACTAACTCGCCGCGCGCCGCGGCCGTCGGCCGGGCCGGGCGCGGGCACCGAACCACCGGCCGCCGGAGTCTGCCATGACCTGCCTGTTCGCGCTCGCCCTGGCGGTCGGGGCCCCGCAAACCCCCGGC
>DASXAN010001017.1:0-10099 GCA_036406755.1 Gemmataceae bacterium | reverse complement strand
CCACCGGCTCCAGACGCCGGCCATGATACGATTCGGCGAGTTAACGGAGGATGAGTGCTTCGTGACGGAAGAGGCAGCCAGGGGCGGGGTGACGGTGGCGAACGTGGGCAGCGAGCCGCTCGTGACGCTGCGGTACTTCGGGCCGCACGTGCACGGGGCGACCCTGCCGAAGGTGGGAGATCACCGGAGGAAGCGTTAAGATCGTGGTACGAGGCCGCCCATGTTCATCCATTTCGGCCAACAGCTGATGGGCAAGGTGGATCAGGTCCCCGGGCTGTTCTACGTTTCGACCCGGTTTTTCTGCTTTCAGTTCCTGCCCGTCATTCCGCTCGGCAGCGTGCTCGTGATGGACGGGTCGGAGAAGAATGGCAAATACCGCGGCCGCCCGATCGCGCTGAGTGGCAAGTCAGTCCTGTTCGCCTGGTCGCGGGCGGCGCTGATCGTCGCCGGGATCGGGTTGGCGATCGGCGGGGTGGTACAACTCGGCGAGCGCCAGGACGCGGTCGCGGGCGGCGGCTTGCTGGCGTCGGCCGCGTCGCTGTGGGTGCTGTGCCGGCTGAGCTACCGGCTGTCGCAGGCCGGAGCGGAGCGGGCGGTGCGGCTGGCCGGCGAGGCGTGCATCCCGCCGGAGGTGGTGGCCCGGGCGTTCGTCGCCAACGGCTACCGGCCGCCGGCGGAATTGGCGGATTCGTCGCTCGAGGCGCGGGCGGAAGACTAACCACACGGGTGAACCATGCCACACACCAATACCTATCCCAAGTTGCACAACGCCGCCTGGCCCGGCGTCGTCGGCAAAGGCTCTCCCGGGGCCGAGCCGGCCATCGACCTCGACACCATGCTCGACCTAACGGCGAAGGCCGGCGTCGACGGCGTCAAGTTCGACGGCGTGGACCTATTCCTGTTCGCCCCGCACGTGGACATCGACGCCTCCGACGACGACCTGAAGCGGCTCGCCGACAAGGTCCGCTCGCGCAACCTCGTCATCGGCTCCGTCGTCGCCCCGGTCTGGCCGCCGACCGGCGGCGGGTCGGCGATGGGTTCCGAGGCCGAGCGGAAGCAGTTCGTCGAGCAGGTCAAGAAAGGCTGCCGGATCGCCAAGAAGCTCCGCGAGCTGGGTGTGCGGCCGTACGGCGTCGTCCGCATCGACTCGGCCAGCGGCCCGGACGCCTGGTACGCCGACCCGGAGGGCAACCAGAAGAAGATCGCCGACACCTTCCGCAAGGCGTGCGACGTGGCCGAGGACTTCGGCGAGCGGCTGGCGGCCGAGGGCGAGATCTGCTGGGGCGGCATGCACTCGTGGAAGCGGATGTTGCAGCTGCTCGAACTGACCGACCGCCCCGGCACGCTCGGCTTCCAGGCCGACATGGCCCACACCCTGCTCTACACCCTCGGGTACAACGCCCCCGAGGACCGCATCCTGCCGGAGGGCTGGAACTGGTCCGACCCGAAGGCGCTCGACAACGCCCTCGCCACGCTCACCGCGGCGCTGCGGCCGTGGACGATCGACTTCCACGTCGCCCAGAACGACGCGACGGTCAAGGGGTCCGGCACCCACGACAAGACCGGCCGGCACTGCCTGCCGGCCGACCCGAACGGCAAGCTCAAGATCGCGCACCACGCCGGGTTCTGGATGCGGGACTCCTACGGCAACCCGACGAAGAAGTTCCGGCACGTCTGCTGGGACGGGTGCATGTTCCCGAACGAGACGATGATGAAGCCGGAGACGTGGAACGGCATCCTGGCGACAATGGTCGCCGTCCGCGCCGCCCACGGCTGGACCGAGTAACCAACGCGAAGGACGACCCCGATGAAAAAGTGGCTGTTGGCCGGCCTGGTGGTTTTCGCACTGCACCCGGTTTGTCTCGGCGGGGACGCGCCGTCGCTCGAGACGGTCCTCGCCCCGCTGGCGAAGGCGCACCAGGGCAAGGTCGCCATCGCCGTCAAGCACCTCGGCACCGGTGAGAGCTACGCCCTTAACGCCGACGAGGTCATGCCGACGGCCAGCCTCATCAAGTTCCCCGTCATGGTCGAGACGTACTACCAGTTCCACGAGGGCAAGTGCCGGCCGGACGACATGATCGTGCTGTCCAAGGAGGACAAGGTGCCCGGCAGCGGCATCCTCACCTACCACTTCAGCCCCGGGCTGGCCCTTTGCTTGAAAGATGCCGTGCACCTGATGATCGTCTACAGCGACAACACGGCCACGAACCTCGTGCTCGACCACATCGGCATCCCGTCCACGAACGTCCGCATGGAGGGGCTGGGGCTGCCGAACACCAAGATCAACGCCAAGGTGTTCAAGCCGAAGACCCGGCTCAGCCAGGAGCGGGGCGAGAAGTACGGCCTCGGCTCGACCACCGCCAACGAAATGATCCGCCTGCTGGAGTTGCTCCACGGCGACAAGCTCGTCGGCCCGGCGGAGTGCAAGGAGATGCTGGGGCACATGAAGGCGTGCGATGACAAGGACAAGTTCCCGCGGTTCCTGCCGCCCGGCACGGCGGTGGCGTTCAAGACCGGGTCGGTGGACGCTGCCAAGACGGCGGCCGGCATCATTTACGTCCCGATGCCGGGGTCGGACCCGAAGGCCAAGCAGACGCAGCCGGTGGCCGTGTGCGTGCTGACCAACGACAACGCGGACAAGCGGTGGGTGACCGACAACGCCGGCAACGTGCTCTGCGCTAAGGTGGCGAAGGCGGTGTACGACTACTACGCGGAGAAGAAGTGACCGGTCGGCGGCGCTTCGACGAAGCGCCGCCGACCGAGAGGAATCAACAATGCCAAGACCTCTCAACGTCGGCATCATCGGCTACGGGTTCATGGGCCGGGCGCACTCCAACGCCTACGCCAAGGTCAACCACTTCTTCGACCTTCAGTACCGCCCGGTTCTCAAGGCCGCCTGCGCCCGCGACGCCGCCAAGGTCAAGGCGTTCGCCGACCAGTGGGGCTACGAGTCCACCGAGAGCGACTGGCGGAAGCTGATCGACCGCAAGGACATCGACCTGATCGACATCTGCACGCCGAACAACACCCACGCCGAGATCGCCACCGCCGCCGCCCAGGCCGGCAAGATGATCCTGTGCGAGAAGCCGCTGTCGATGAACGGCCCCGAGGGCGAGAACATGGTGGCGGCCGTCGAGAAGGCCGGCGTGCCCAATATGGTCTGGTACAACTACCGGCGAGTGCCAGCCGTGACGCTGGCCAAGCGGCTGGTGGACGAGGGCAAGCTCGGCCGGGTGTTCCACTACCGGGCCAAGTTCCTCCAGGACTGGACGATCAAGGCCGATCTGCCGCAGGGCGGGACCGGCCTGTGGCGGCTGGATGTGGCCGCCGCCGGCAGCGGCGTCACCGGCGACCTGCTGGCCCACTGCATCGACACAGCCCTGTGGCTGAACGGGCCGATCGAGTCGGTCACGGCCATGACGGAGACGTTCGTCAAGGAGCGGCCGCACACCCTCACCGGCAAGGTCGAGAAGGTCGGCATCGACGACGCCTGCGCGTTCCTGTGCCGGTTCGCCAACGGCTCGTTGGCCACATTCGAGTCCACCCGCTACGCCCGTGGCCACAAGGCGCTGTACACGTTCGAGATCAACGGCGAGAACGCGTCGCTGTTCTGGGACCTGCACGACCTGCACCGGCTCCAGGTGTTCGACTACAAGGAGGGAGAGGGCCGGACCCGCGGTTGGAAGTCGGTCCACGTCACCGACAACAGCCCGGACCACCCGTACATGGACCATTGGTGGGTGCCCGGCTTGCAGATCGGCTACGAGCACTCGTTCGTGCACCAGGTGGCCGACTTCCTGCAAGGGGTGGCGAGCGGCAAGCCGGCCATGCCCGACTTCCGCGACGCCCTGCGGACGCAGTACGTCTGCGACGCGGTGCTGAAGTCGGCCGGTGACGGGAAGTGGGAGCCGGTGAAGGCGGCGAAGTAGGGCCGACTCATGCAGATGCCCGACTGGCTGAGTCTGGCCCTCCAGGCCGACCAACTGTACTCCCAGGACCGGCTCGACGAGGCGGCCGCCCAGGCGCGGCTGGCACTGCAGCTCAACCCGGACACGGCCATCGCCCACCAGGTGCTCGGCCTGCTGGCCTGGCGGGCCGGCCGGCCGCGGGAGGGGATCGACCGCCTCCGCCGGGCGCTGGCGCTCCGCCCGGATCTGCCCAGCGCCCACAACGGCCTGGGCCTGTGCCACGCGCAGCTCGGCGACCACGATTCGGCCCTGCGGCACTACGAGCTCGCCCTGCTGCTCCAGGTGGACCACCCGCACGCGCGGTTCAACCGGGCCATGCAGCTGCTCCGCCGCGGCCAGTACCGGGACGGGTGGGTCGAGTACGAATGGCGGTGGCGGTCCGGTCAACTCACGTGGCCCGAAATCCCCCGCCCGCGGTGGGGCGGCGGCCCGCTCGACGGCCGGGCGGTCCTGATTCACACCGAGCAGGGCGTCGGCGACGTGCTCATGTTCATGCGGTTCCTGCCGCGGATCAAGCGGGACCTGGGCGGCCGACTCGTGTTCGCCTGCCAGAAGGCGCTACAACCGCTCTTGCGGAACCTGCCGTGGGTCGATCACTGGTTCCCGATCGACGAGCCGGCCGCAATCAACTTTGACGTTTACTTGCCGCTGCTGAGCCTGCCGGGCGTGCTCGGCGTGACGGAGCAGGATGTCCCCCACCCGGTCCCGTACGTGACGCCGGATCCGGCCCTGGTGGAGCGGTGGCGGCCGCGGGTCGCGGCCCTGCCGGGGTACAAGGTCGGGATCTGCTGGCAGGGCAGCCCGACGTTCAAAGGGGACCAGTACCGGTCCATCCCGCTGGCGCACTACGCCCCGTTGGCGCAGGTACCGGGCGTGACGCTGGTCAGTTTGCAGAAAGGCGCGGGGGTCGAGCAGATCGAGCCGAACAAGTCCACCGTGCCGCTGACGGTGTTCGCCGACCTGGACGCGGTCGCCCCGTTCGTGGACACGGCCGCGGTCATGCAGCACCTCGACCTGATCATCACCTCCGACACGGCGATCGCCCACTTGGCCGGGGGGCTGGGCCGGCCGACGTGGGTGGCGGTCGGCACGGACTGCGACTGGCGATGGGGCATCGGCCGGCCGGACTCGCCGTGGTACCCGACGATGCGGCTGTTCCGGCAGAAATCCTTCGGCGACTGGCCGGGCGTGTTCGCCGATATGGCCGCCGCGCTGGCGCGGGCAGCCGCCGGCGGCGAGGTCGGCCCGGTCGCCGCCCCGCGGTCGCGGCCGGCAGCGCAGGTGCCCGTGTCCGCCGGCGAGCTGATCGACAAGATCACCATCCTCGAGATCAAGCTGGAGCGGATCGCCGACGAGGCCAAGCTGGTCAATGTCCGTACCGAGCTGGAGGCGCTGCGGGCCGCCCGGGCGGCGGTGCCGGCCTCGGACGAGCTGGCCGACCTAACCGCGGCGCTGAAGGCGGTCAACGAAAAGCTCTGGGACATCGAGGACGCGATCCGCAAGTGCGAGTCGGCGGGCGACTTCGGCAACCGGTTCGTGATGTTGGCCCGGTCGGTGTACAAGAACAACGACGAGCGGGCGGCGCTGAAGCGGCGGGTCAACGACCTGCTCGGGTCGCCGCTGGTGGAGGAAAAGTCCTACGCCCGGTGACGCTCATCGACTCGGGAATGCTGTACGCGCCCGGCCGGCCGGCGCCTCTGTATCATCGGACGCCCGCCGCGGAGGCCCGATGACCAATCCGCCCGCACACACGCTGGTCCGTCAGCTCCGGAGCCGCTCGGCGGCCGTCGACCCGACGCCCGACGGCGAACTGGCCCGCCGGTTCGACGCGGAGGGCGACCGGGACGCGTTCGAGTTGCTCGTCCGTCGTCACGCCCCGGCAGTGCTGCACATCTGCCGGGCGGTCACCGGCGACCCGCACTTGGCCGAGGACGCCGCCCAGGCCGTGTTCCTGGTCCTGGCCCGCAAGGCGCGGACCGTCGCCGGCGCCCGGTCGGCGGCCGGTTGGCTGGCGCGCGTAACGTATCGCGCCGCCAACCGCGCTCGTGCCCGCACGGCGGCCCGGCAGACCGTGCCGCTCGCCGCGGCGGCCGCGGCGGTAGCGACCCGTCCCAATCCCGCCGAGGCCGCGGCGGCGGCCGAGCGGGCGACGGTCGTTCAGCGGGAGGTCAGCCGCCTGCCGGACAAGTACCACGCCCCGATCGTGCTGTGCTACTTCGAGGGACTGACGGTCGCCCAGGCGGCGGAGCGGCTGGGGTGGCCGGCCGGGACGGTGGCCGGGCGACTGGCCCGCGCCCGGGCGTTGCTCCGCGGCCGGCTGGCGCGGCGGGGGCTGGCCGTACCCGCGGCTGGGCTGGCGGCGGTGCTCGGCCGGCCGGAGCGGGCGACGGCGGTGGTGACGGCGGCGTGCCTGGCCGTGCGGGACGGGTCGGCCATCACACCGGCGGTCAGGGAGCTGGCGAACGAGGTGGTCGGTGCTATGGGAACGACGAAGCGAGTGGTGTGGGCGGCGGCGGTGGTCAGTCTCGTCGTCGCCGCAGTTGTGACGGGGGCTGGCGAACCGCCGGCGAAGTCGGGGCCGCCCCCGGCCGGCGACGCTCCGAAGCCCGCGGCCGCCCCGCGGCCGCCGTTCGCCGTATGCGGCCGCGTCCTCGACGAAACCGGCAAGACGCCGTTGGAGGGGGTGCGAGTGCGCGTCGCGTCTGGGATCGGCACCCTGACGGGCGGGGGTGAGGCGACGACGGACAAGGACGGCCGGTTCCGCGTCGAGTTCGGTCCCGGAATACACCGCCCCGGCGGCAGAATCGGCCTCCAATATGCGTGCGTGTGGGCCACCAAGCCGGGCTACTACGCCTGGCGGTACGGCTGGCCGATCGAGTTCCAGCTGACCGACGCCCCGCCGCCGGCAGAGGTGACGAACACGACGCAGCACACCGGTCTCACGCCCGGCGGGGAAGCCCAAGTGGAGTTCCGCATGGCACCGGCCGCGTCGTTGCGGGCAAAACTCGTCGGCCCCGACGGCCGGCCGCTGGCGAAGACCCGCGTCTGGCTCACCGGCAAGGACTTGCCCCCGGCGTCGAGCGCCTTGCAATCCGGCGAGACCGATGCGGACGGCGTGTGGGTCGCCCGGGACGTGCCGCGGCACCAGTACCGGCTGGTGATCAACGACCCGCGGGAGAAGTTCGGCGAACTGGAACTCGGCTCGATCCGGTTCGCCGACCCAGTCGAGTACACGGCCGAGGCCACGGTCCACGCCATGACCCCGGCCGAGACGAGTGTTTCGTTCAAGGTGACCCGACCGCCGAAGTGACGCGTTACCGCTGCGGCCGCATGGTCGCCCGCACCGGCCCATACGCCCCGCTGAACTGCTGGACGGCGTCCGTCACCCGCTCCATGTCGCGGTCCGCGATCGCCCGCTGGACGTCCCGTAGCCGGTCCTCGGCTGCCGTCAGTTTCGATCGCACATCATCCACCTTGGCCGGCTCCCGCAGTGCCACGACGCCGGGGGCTCCGGTCTTCACCAGGGCGGCCACACCTGAAGCAGCCTGTCTGGCGTGGTACCGCATCTTGTCCCAGTCGCGGGCCGCCGCCGCGCGGTTGAGGGCGGCTACGGCGTCGTCCACGTCGGCCGCCTGAACCTCGGCCACCCGTTCCGGCGGGCGGTTCATCGCGCCCGGCATGACCAGGGTGAGGGAAATCACCTGCGCCGCCGTCATCAGCATGGCGACGACGGCCAACCCGACCGCCACCGTGCCGAGCGCCGACAGGCGGACGAGGGCCTTGTTCTCCCCGCGGACCCGCCACTCGAACAGACCCCACGCCACCGCCGGGACGATCACCAACCACGCCGGGTAGTTGCCCAGGACGTCCCGCATGCCGGCCAGGTGGTTGACGCACCAGTTCAATGCGGCGTCGGTCTGGCTGCCAAGCTCGACGGCACCGGCGTCCTTCAGGAGCCGCTGGACCTTTGGCGTGACAAACATGTCGGACATCACGACAAACGTGACCAGCACCGCGATCACGCCAACGACCGCCAGGTGCGCCCACGTCGTCCACAGCCATTTCGCCCGCATGGTCTTCTCCTTCCACTGCATCGCCTTGTCGATCACCACGGCCATCAGCCGGTGCCCGTGCGCCGCCTCCAACTCCGACCGCACCTCGTCCGGCCCGCCGAAGTCGGCCAGCGCCCGGGCCAGCGCCTGATCCTCCGGCAGTCCGGCCGCCTTGTGCCCGGCCAGCGCGTCCAGCAGGTGCTCGCGCAGCTCCTGCCGGACGTGCTGTCGTAGCGCCCGCGGCCCGCCGATGCCACGGCAGACCTGGTCGAGGTACTGTTCAAGCTTGTCCATCGGACTTCTCCAGGATGCGGTTCACGGCCCGCGTCAATTCTGCCCACGACTCGGCCTTCTCCTTAAGGACGGCCCGGCCCTTCTTCGTCAGGTGGTAGTACCGCCGCTTGCGGCCCGTCTCCTTCTCCTCCCACGCCCCAGTGATTAGCCCGTCCGCCTGGAGCTTGTGCAGGTTCGGGTACAGCGACCCCTCCCGCCACGTGAACGCCCCGTCCGTATCCCGGTGGACCGTCGCGGCGAGCTCGTAGCCGTACATCGGCCGGCGGCTGAGCAGCGACAGGATCAGCAGCGACAGCGTGCCTTTAAGGAGTTCCGTGTCCATGACCGCCTGTAAGCAAAGGAATCCGATACATAGGATTCCTTTGTATTATCGCCGGTGGTCGGCGGCTGTCAAGCGAATTCCGCATTTCCGATCCGCTCTGGACACGATTCCGGCCCGTCGCTTACACTCCCACCTGAATGGAATCCTCGCTCGGCCTCATGGACGGAGCCGGCATGCGCCTCGTTCACCTCACCGCATCCCCGTTCTTCGGCGGCCCCGAGCGCCAGATGCTCGGCTTGGCCCGCGCCCTGCCGGACGACTACGACGTGACGTTCGTCTCGTTCGCCGAGGGCGGCCGGTGCGAGCCGTTCCTGGCCGAGGTCCGCCGGGCCGGGTTTGCTGCGTTCCGCCTGGCCCACGACACGCCGCGGCTGGTCGCCGCCCGCCGCGAGCTGACCGGCCTTCTCCGCGACGTGAAGGCCGACGTGCTGCTCTGCCACGGGTACAAGGCAAACCTGGTTGGCCGATACGCGGCCAGCAAGGCGGGCGTGCCGGCCGTCGCCGTCGCCCGCGGCTGGACGGGACAGGACTTCCGCGTCCGCTGCTACGACCGCCTCGACCGACTCCTGCTCCGGCGCATGGATCATGTCATCGCGGTGTCCGAGGGGATGGCGGCGGCGGTGCGCGACACGAGCGTGCCGGCGTCGAAGGTCCACGTCATCCGCAACGCCGCCCGGCCGGACGCGTTCCGCGACCCGGACCCGTCCCACCGCCGGGCGATGGAGGCGATGTTCCCGAACCCCGGCGAGCGGATCGTGCTGTCGGCGCACCGGCTGACGCCGGACAAGGGTACACACGTCCTGATCGACGCCGCCAAGTCGGTCGTCGAATGCGACCCGGGCGTGCGGTTCCTGATCTGCGGCGACGGGGCGAGCCGGCCGGACCTGGAGCGGCAGGTGCGGGAGGCGGGGCTCGAAAACGTCGTCGTCTTCGCCGGCTTCCGGTCCGACCTGGACGCGTGGATGCCGAACGCCGACCTGTTCGTGCTGCCGTCGTTCAACGAGGGGCTGCCGAACGTGGTGCTGGAGGCGTGCGCGTGCGGCGTGCCGGCGGTGGCGACGGCCGTGTTCGGCACGCCGGAGGTGCTGCACGACGGGGTCAACGGCTGCCTCGTCCCGGCCGGCGACGCGGCGGCTCTGGCCGACCGGATCGTGCGGCTGCTCGGCGACGCCGGCCTGCGCCGCCGGATGGGCGACGCCGGCCGCGCACGCGTCGTGCCTCGCTACTCCGTCGAGCGGCTGATCGACGACGTCGACCTGCTTTACCGCTCGCTGCTCGAGGCGGGCGGTGTACGCGTCTGAGGGCGACGGTACGATGTCGCCCGTGGTCGCGGTTGTCCGCCGTTTCGCCGGCATAGGGGTCGCCGCGCTTGCGCTCGCCGCCGCGCCGGCGGCAGGAGGCGCGGACTGGAGCTGCGGCGCCACGCCCTTCACCGACGGCCATACGAAGGCGGTGTTCGGCCA
>DASXAN010001016.1:0-1973 GCA_036406755.1 Gemmataceae bacterium | reverse complement strand
CGAAAGGGGTAGCCCTGCCGGCTTGGTGAACGTCCTCGGTCCATGCGATGAAGTCGGTTCCGGTCGGCTTCCGCGGCGGCACCACCTCGGGCTTGATAGGACCTATAGGCCGCATACGTCCCATTCGACCTATTCCCGGCTGAGGCCCGCCATGCAGTTTACCATCGCCTATCGGGGCCGCAGCGGCGTCGCCGCCACCCCTGGCGGGGCGGCCGTGTCGTTCGCCCCGAACCTCCGCCGCGACCGCGTGTCGTTCGCCGCGGACCTCCGCGAACCGCTCCGGTTCCGCGAAGCCGTCAGCGCCCTGCACGCCGTCGTCGTCAGCGACCTGAAGTTCAAGCCGAAAGACCGCTCCGCCTACCAGGCGTACCTGAAGCGGGTGAAGGAGCGGGAGCAGGCGATTCGCCGACTCGCGTTCCAGTCGGCGAAGGAGCAGCTGCTGGCCGTCGAGCCGGTGCCGGTGCCGCCGGGGCTGGAGCCGCGGTTCCGCGAGCTGCGGCAGCGGTACTGGGACGCCCGCATCCGCTACGCCGACTATCTGGCCAAGAACGACCCGGCCCTGTTCCGCGTGCTGGTCCCGTGCGACCCGGTCGTCACCGTCGCCCCGGACGTGCTCTTCTTCGAGTGCTTCAGCAAGGACGAGTCCAGTTACGGCTGCCTGACGGTGGACCGCGACCTGTTCGCCGCCGCCGGCGACGTGGCCCTCGGCACGACCAACGTCGATTACTCGCTCGCCCTCTACGAGGAGTTCCAGCGGCTGCGGACCTACCGGCGCACGCGCTTCGCCGTGGACCCGGCCGGCTTCGAGGTCTCGACCGAGGGGCAAGGCGATTACCGCGAGGAGAAGATCGACCTGCCGCCGTCGTGGCTGCGCGGGTTCATGCAACTCCAGGCCGCCATGAGCCTGCCGCTGCGGCGGGTGCCGGTCAGTCGGGAGGGGCTGTACGCGGTGCTCGCGCATCTGAAGCGGCACCGGGCCCGCACCAGCCCGCGGGCCGTGCGGTTCGAGCTGACGCCGGGCGCGCCGGTCGAGATCGTGCTGGAACCGTGGGAAGCCCGCATCAAACTGCACGACACGCCGTACGCCGGGCCGCAGGCGGAGACGGTCCGCACCTGGGGCCGCGACCGGCTGCTGACGCTGGCCCGGCTGCTGCCGATCGCCGACGGGGCGGACGTGTTCCTGCTCGGCACCGGGCTGCCGAGCTTCTGGTCGGTGCGGCTCGGCGGGATGCGGCTGCTGCTGGGCCTGTCCGGGTGGACGGCCAACGACTGGACCAGCGGCGGCGGGACACTGGCCGACCTGGCCCCGCCGGCTGAGCCGAGCGAGGACCTGCTCGGCGACATCGCCGCGGCGTTCCACGAGTCGCCGACCCGGACGTTCGAGCAGGTCCGGCAGCGGACCGGGGCGGCCCCGCACCTGGTTGCCGCCGGGCTCAACCGGTTCGCCCTGCTCGGGCAGGTCATCCACGACTTGGCCGGCGGCGTCTACCGGTGGCGGCAAATCCTGCCGGTCGAGGCGTCGCTCAAACAGGTGGCGATCGACAGCCCGGAGGCGGCGGCGGCGCGGGAGTTGGTGGCTCGCGGCCGGGTGAAGGTGGCGCGGGACGAGACGGTCGGCGGGCTGCGGGCGGTCGTCGGCAAGGTGGAACACCGGGGCGTCGAATTCGTATGCGACCCGGACGGTAGGATCACCCGGGGGCAATGCAACTGTTCGCACTACTTCCGGTTCAAGCTGCGGGCCGGGCCGTGCCGGCACATGCAGGCGCTGCGGCGGGCGGCCGACGGCGGCCGGCCGGCCGGGACGCTGGAGCAGTGGTATCGGATGCTGACGAGAAACTGATGGTGGGTGAGCGGAGGGCGTGCCGGGCCGAGACCGCGATGCTCCGATGTTCCGTCGGGGTGAGAGGTTTCCTGGCCATTCGTCCCCGGGGCCGTTGCTCTTGGGCAGCCGTGCGAGGTATCGCGGCTCGCCT
>DASXAN010001015.1:0-4808 GCA_036406755.1 Gemmataceae bacterium | reverse complement strand
GACACGCGGCTTATGAAGCCGCTGCTCTAACCACTGAGCTACCCCGCCCCATGCCCGTTTTCCAGGACTTTTTTGCCGACCTCTGTGGGTGTCGAAACTTCGTTTCGACACCCGATTTGACACCAATTGAGAGGGGGTCACACTGTCCGCGGTTCATCCTATTGCCCGCGCCAAGCCGAGCAAGCCATACCCGGACTTCCGACCGTTCCGCCACGCAATCGGGTGGTGGGCCAAGAAGATCACGGGTCGAATGCACGACTTCGGCCCGCGGGATGATGCGCTAGACTGCCGCACCGGGTCCCGGCTGCTCGTCAGCGATGAACTGAAGCGGGCGATTCTGTGCGAGTCGGCCGCCGCCCGCAAGCACTGGCGGGGCGTCGGCACGACGCGGTGCGAAACCGGCGGCGGGCGTTCGGAGTCATGCGGCTCCCGAGGCCGGGCAGCGAGGAGGCGAAGGTCGAGTTGAATTGCGACAAGGTGGCGGCAGGCATCCGCGGCATCAAGGATTCTCCAGCCATCCGCCGCCGACGCGGCGCCCCCATTGACTTGAACCTGGGCCGGCACCTAGCCGGTGCGAACGCGAAGCGTCGAGGCAACCAGGCGCGGACTGCGGCTGAGGGCGCACTGCTCGGTACTGCCCCGGACGCCGCGGTCGCCAAGCGACTCGTGTGATCCGAAGCCGCGGTCCGGCGACAGCGTTGGGGCTCCTCGTCCCGCGGTCCGGAGATGGCCGCCAGCGGGGGTCGCCGCCGGCGGCGACCGACATCGCCCTGGCAGTGGCCCTCAGGAGCGAGCACCCCGTCGAGTAACATCCGCCCAGTCGCGGCGCTCGCGACGGCTGGGGCCGCCTCCTGGCGGTACCCGGACCGCTCGACGGGGAGACGGCTATGTGGTTCTGCGACCTTCGCCAGATGCCGAGCCTGCGCGAATGCGCCTGTGAACTCGCGGCGGACATGCTCCGGCGGCTTCGCGGCCTGTTCGGCGGCCGGTAACTCCGCCGTATCCCGCCTGCAGCTCAATCCACTCCCGCGCCGGCCGGCCAGCGTCCGCGAGCGAGTCGCCGGGTAGGACGGCCTCCGTGCATGACCACGGCCGGCCGGGCGGCGCCTCGGTGGCGCACTTGGCGGCGGGCGTGCGGCAGACCAGGACCGCATAGTCATTCAGCGGCCCGTGCCAGAGGTGGCGCATGAGGCGGCGGAGGCGGCCGTCCCACGCCGCCGGAGATGCCGGCTCCCGGCCCGGGGACGAATGGCCGGGGTCGCGCAGCCCGTGGCGGCGTTCCGCACGGTGCGGCACGCGATCCGAGGGACTCGGGCGGCGTCCGTCGTGGCGTCATGCCGGGTCGAGAGCGCCTGGAAGTCCTCCTCCGTCCCCGTCGCGCCTTCTCCGTGTGGCCGTCCTGGGCCGCCGATGCGTTCACGAAGACGCGGCCGAGCGGCGTGCAGCGGCCCGACACGCGGACGGCCTCGAGGCGGGCACGTCGAGGCCGTCAGCTGGCGGGCCGCCAGTGCAAGGTCGGTTGCCGCGGATCTGGCCGATCGGGGACGGCCGCCCGTGCCCCCCAACTGGCGGTGGCTGCCCCAGTCACATCCGCCACCAGGCCCGTGGCTCCCATCCCACCGCCGTCGGCCGCAGTCGCCGGTGTCGACAATGACCGGCGTCCGGTCGTGATACTCGGCCGCCGGCTCGTCCGGAGCAGTGGTTACGATGGCGCGCGGCTCGACCGGCTCTCCCGCGGGCGGCTTCCAGTGCCCCCACAGAATGGCGAACGCGAACGGGCAATCCCCGTGCAGGCGGAGGTGCCAAGGTGTTTCTTCGCCGGCTTGCCTGTCCACTCCTAGTCCCCATCGGCCAGGATGACGCATCGCCGCCGCCTCCGCGCGGACGAGAAGGCCGGCTTCTCCGTGACCGCCTCGGCGCGAGCGTTGATGCAACTTGCCGCGGTGTTTGAGCCCTTCAGCCCCGGTGGGATGTACGCCGGTGCCGCCGCCACGCGGTGCGGTATCGATCACACAGCGGCCCGCCGCACGTGTCCGCCGCCCGCCCGCGGCTCAGATGGCGGTGATGATCGAGCTGCCGGTGTTGCCGGTGACTTTGTCCTTCGGCGTGACATCCGCGCCGTTCAGGTCAACGAAGTACCAGTCGCTTCCGCCCGAGGCGCTCAGCTTGTCCTGGCTGCCATCAGAGAACACGGTCCCGGCATTCAGGTAGAACGCCCCGTTCCGGTAGCTGCCGCCGGCGGGCGGACCGGAAATGTCGCCGACCCGGTCGGCGAGCGGGTCGGCGGACGTCCACTCCGCCAGGATGCCGCGGAGGGCGGTGTAGTTCGCGTCCCAGCTCGTGTAGCCGGCGATCAGGATGTCGCCGCCGCCGGAGCCCGTCATGGTGTCGGTGCCGGTCCCGCCGATCAGCAGGTTGTTGCCGCCGGTGCCGGTGAGCGTGTCGTCACCGGCCCCGCCGGCCAGCGTGTCCGTGCCGGTGCCGAGGTTAACCACCACCGGGTGGGCCGCCGAGAAGGCCGAGTAGTCCAGGGCGTTGGTGCCGCCGCCGCCATTGATGGCGCCCGAGATACTCGCCCCGTCGGCAAAGGCGAAGCTGTCGTTGCCGCTGCCGCCGGTCAGATTGGCGAAGTGGGCGAACACCACGGTGCCGGTGAGGGTGCCGGCGTCGTCGGCGGCGATCGCCCAGGTGCCGGTCGCGTTGGGCCCGATCAGGGTGTTGCCGCCGGGCCCGCCGTCGATCGCCGCGATGCCGGCTCAGGACGCGGCGATGGTGAAGGTGTTGCCGCTCGGCCCGCTCGATGCTGGCGAGCGTGTCGCTCGCGGCGCCGAACGTGAGGACGGTGTCGGACAGGGCGAAGTCCACGTCGCCCGATTCGACGACGGTGTCAATGCCGCCGCCGCCGGAAACGCTGTTCTGGCCGCCGCCGGTGAACCGGTCGTCCCCGGGGCCGCCGATGAGGACGTCCGCGCCGGCACCGCCGGTGAGCGTGGCGTTGCCGCTGAACGCGGCGCAGTTGAGCGTGTTGCCCCTAGGGCCCCCGGTCAGGTTGCCCCGCTCAATGCTCGACAGTGCGACGGTTCCACCGCTGCCGCGGGTCAACTGACTGTCGGCCAACGTCATGTTGGTCGGCTGGCTCAGGACGACCGTGTCGATCCCGCCGCCGCCGGCGAGGCTGGCCGTGTTGTTCCACCCGGTGATCGAGAAGACGTTGGCGCTGCCGCCGCCGGTCAGGCTGGCAGCTTCCAGGCCGGTGAGCGAGTCGCTTTCGACCGGGACCGTGAGCCCCGGATCGGTCACGGCATAAATCGTCAGCCCGGTGTCCGTCAGCTTGAGGTTGGCGTCGCGGGTCTCCACGAGGGTGTCCGGGCCGTTCCCGCCGTCGAGGTGGTCGTTGCCGGGGCCGCCGACGAGGACGTTGGCCCCGTTCAGGCCGAAAACCTGATCGTCGCCAAAGCCGCCGGTCAGCATGTCCTTGCCATTGCCCCCCGTCAGGACGACGTTGCCGTGGAAGGCCGACGCGTTCATCGAATTCCCGAAGTTGCCGCACGTCAGGTCGGCCCGCTCGACGCCCGACAGGCCCACGCCGCCGAACCCGGTCACCGTGAGGCCGCCGTCGGTCAGGACCATGTCGGCGGCCTGGGCATAGGCGAGGGTGTCGGCGCCGTCCCCGCCGGCATAGCTGACGCCGAGCGGCGACGGGACGACCGACCCGTTGGAGTTATCTAGGGTCAAGCTGTCGTCGCCGGCGTTGAGGTTGACGACGATCTGCGAGACCTGTGAGAAGCTCAATCCTTGACCGCCGTTCGTCACGGTGCTGAACGTGCTCGAGTTCCACTTGTACTGAAGTTGGCCGGAGTTCAGCCGCAACTGTAGCGAGTCGTTGGCGCCGACGTCGTCAACGAAGCCGACGATCGACTTGCCGGGGTTGGCGGGGTCGGGGGCCACGGACACGACCGACGGCAGTGTCAGGTCTTCGAGCCGATCGAGCCGAAGTTGCCAGCGGCAACCGGGCCGTCGGGGCCCGCGGCACCCGACGGACGGTCGATGCTTGCCGTTTCGGCGGGCGAAGACCGACCAGAACGCTTGCTTGTTGGTGCGCGCCATAACTGCCCCCCGGGGATGGTGAGTCACGTGACGCGCGGCGATTCCGAGGTCGCCGCCGGCGGCCGGTCGCCGCCGGCGGGCTCATCGAGGATGTCACACGGCATATTCCATTACCTCCGGCGCGGGCCGGGGACGGGACAGCGCGTGGCAAGAAAATGTTGGCCGCGCGGCAAGATGGCACTCTCAGTCGGTAAGCGGCCGTGGATTCACGGTCGCCGGGCTGATCCGCGACGGGAGCCCAGGCTCCGGACGCACGTCGAACACAATTCGCTGTTTTCCGTGTCTAGCCCGGCGGCCGGCCGGGAAGTTACACTCTATGGCCCCGGGATCTGCGATCGTGAACGAATCGGACGACGACCTGCGGTTCTTTGAGCGTGCCGCGGGCGGGGACGCCGCGGCCGCCGGCGAGGCGCTCAGCCGCCACCGCGCCCGGCTGCAGCGGATGGTCGAGGCCCGGCTCGACCGCCGGGTCCGGGGCCGGGTCGATCCGTCCGACGTGCTGCAGGACGGGTTCGTTGACGCCGTCGGTAAGCTCCCGGGATACCTGGCCAACCCGAAGCTGCCACTGTTCTTGTGGCTGCGGCTGGTGGTCGGGGAGCGGCTGTCCAAGGTCCACCGGGACCACCTCGGGGCCCAGATCCGGGACGCCGGCCGGGAGGTGTCGCTGTACCGCGGGCCGATGCCGGCCGCGTCCAGCGCCG
>DASXAN010001014.1:0-5380 GCA_036406755.1 Gemmataceae bacterium | reverse complement strand
AACCGGGCGGCGCTGTTGGCCCGGCAGCCGCTCTGGGCGGAATTGGCCGGCTACGTCGCGTCCCTGGACGGCGAGCAGTTTAAGCGGGCGATCGTGTTCTTGCGGCGGGCGTTCGGCGGGTTCACCCCGCCGCAGAAGCGGGCGGTGTGCGAGAACCTGGCCGAGCACTGGGGCGTGGACGCGGACGCCGCCCAGGAGGCACTCCAGTCCCCACTCACCGAGGCCGAGGAGAAGAAGTTGGCTGACCTCAACGAGTTCAATTTCGACGATGTGTAGTTGCAGCCACGGGGAGTTGTCGATGAGCGAGTCGCAGGTCAACGTCAGCCTAACCAAAGCCGAAGCGATCGTGCTCGTGGAATTCCTACTGCGGTTTCGGGACCAGGATCGACTGACCATCGAACACGAAGGCGAACGACAATCACTGTGGGATTTGTGCTGTGTCGTCGAACGACAAATCCCGGAGCTGTTTGACCCGCAGTGGAAGGTTCTGGTAGAACAGGCGCGCATCGCAATTGTAGCCGACTCCGCGAGCTAGGTATTCGACAATGCCCACCACCCCCGACCCCGAACAGCTCCGCCGCTGGCGGCTCATCCTCGGCCCCGACGCCCAGCCGGCGCTCGGCCCGATGGGCGGCTGCACCCTGTCGGCCGGCGACGCCGAGATGGACGCCGCCCTCGCCGCCATCTACGACGAGGTCCCCGAGGGCGACGACGCCCCGGGGCAGCGGTCCGCCGGGCTCGGCTCGTCCGCCCCGCGGCTGGCCAAGTGGCTCGGCGACATCCGCACCTATTTCAAGGAGGACGTGGTGTCGGTCATCCAGGCCGACGCCATCGAGCGGAAGGGGCTGACGCAACTGCTGTTCGAGCCGGAGACGCTCAAGTCCGTCCAGCCGAACGTCCAGCTCGTCGGCACGCTGACGGCGCTGAAGGGCCGCATCCCGGAGCGGACCAAGGAGACGGCCCGGCTGGTCGTCGCGGCCGTCGTCGAGGAGGTGAAGAAGAAGCTGGAGCAGCGGCTGCGGCAGGCGGTGCTGGGGGCGCTCAACCGCCGGGAGCACTCGCCCCTGCCGAGTGCCGCGGCCATTGACTGGAAGTGGACCATCGGCCGCAACCTCAAGAACTACCGCCCCGAGGTCGGGACGATCGTCCCGGAGCGGGTCTACTTCCACAGCCGCTCGCAGCGGTCCAACGCCTGGACGGTGATCGTGGACATGGACCAGAGCGGGTCGATGGCCGACTCGGTCGTGTACGGGGCGGTGTGCGGGTCGGTCTTCGCCAGCCTGCCGGCCCTGGACACGCACGTCGTCGCGTTCGACACCGAGGTCGTGGACCTGACCGAGAAGTGCGGCAACGACCCGGTGGACATGCTCTTCGGCGTGCAGCTCGGCGGCGGCACCGACATCAACAAGTCGGTGGCTTACTGCGAGCAGTTCGTCAAGGACCCGCGGAAGACGCTGTTCATCCTGATCACGGACCTGTTCGAGGGCGGCAACGAGGCGCAGCTGGTGCGGCGGCTGGGCGAGCTGCGGGCCGGCGGGGTGAAGGCAATCTGCCTGCTGGCCCTGTCGGACGCCGGCGCCCCGAGCTACGACGAGCGGCTGGCGCGGAAGCTGGCGGCCCTGGGTATCCCGTGCTTCGCCTGCACGCCGCAGCGGCTGCCGGACCTGGTCGAGGGGGCGCTGCGCGGGGCCGACCTCACGCGACTGGCGACGCAGACCACACCGGCCAAGTAGCGACCGGTTCCAGGACGAGATGAAGGAGACGCTCTTGGAGGAAAAGCCGGCCAAGCTGGGGATGATGGCCGGCCGGGAGTACGTCGCCAAGACGGCCGACGGCATGGCTCGCTACCGCCTGTTCGGGACCGGCGTGCAGATGTTCCGCCTGCTGGCGGTCGGGACCAAGGGCCAGGTCGAGGCAAGGACGCCGAGGTGTTTTTCGAGTCGTTCCGGCGGACGCCGAAGCAAAGCCCGAAGGACAGGTCATGAGTGCCGGGCTACCGGCGTCAGTCGGGCCTCGCCGCGGGGAGGGCATGGCCCGCCGGGCCGCCGACGGCCGCCGACGGCGCGGGCTTCGCCCCGGGCCGGTCGCCCCGCCCCTGGATGACGGCGAAGAACACTGGCGTCAGGAAGACGCCGAACAGCGTCACCCCGAGCATTCCTGCGAACACCGCCAGCCCCAGCGCCTGCCGCATCTCCGCCCCGGCCCCGTGGGCGACCACCAGCGGCAGCACGCCGAGGATGAAGGCGAAGCTGGTCATCAGGATCGGCCGCAGCCGCAATTCGCTCGCCTCCCTCGCGGCGTCCCGCGGCGGCGCCCCTTGCTCGTGCTTGACCTTGGCGAACTCGACGATCAGGATGGCGTTCTTGCACGCCAGCCCGACCAACACGATGAACCCGATCTGGGTGAAGATCGTCACCTCCAGCCCCGCCAGCTCGACGGCCGTGACCGAGCACAGAAGGCACATCGGCACGACGAGGATGACGGCCAGCGGCAACTTCCAGCTCTCGTACTGGGCGGCCAGCACCAGGAACACGAACACCACCGACAGGCCGAAGAAGTAGGTCGCGGTGTTGCCGGCCTGGAGCTGGAGGTAGGCCAGCTCGGTCCACTCGCTGGCCATCGCGCGCGGCATCGCCTGGTTGGCCACCTCCTGCATCAGGTCCACCGCCGCGCCCGAGCTGGTGCCCGGGGCCGCGTCGCCGGTGACGGCCGCCGCCGTGTACAGGTTGTACCGCATCACCATCACCGGCCCGCTGGTGTCCCGCACGTCCAGCAGCGTGCCCAGGCGGATCATCTGCCCCTGGTTGTTCCGCACCTGGAGCTGGCGGATGTCCGACACCTGGCCGCGGAACTTCGGGTCGGCCTGAACGTTCACCTGCCACGTCCGGCCGAACTCGTTGAAGTTGTTGACGTAGTACGAGCCCAGGTAGACCTGCAGGGCGCTAAACACGTCGTTGACCTGCACGCCCAGGGCCAGGCACTTGGTCCGGTCGATGTCCAGGTACAACCACGGCGTGTTCGCCCCGGAGCTGTTGAACAGGCCGGTCAGGCCCGGCGTCCGGTTGCCCCGGGCGACGACCTGATCGCTGACCCGCTGTAGCTCACTCAGGCCGAGGTTGCCGCGGTCCTCGATGATCAGCTTGAACCCGCCGGTCGTCCCGAGGCCGTCGATCGGCGGGGCCCCGAACGCCTTGACCGCCGCCCCGCGGACCTCCTTGCGGCAGCGGTCCTCCAGCTCGGCGGCGATGGCCGTCGCGGACAGGTTCCTGCCGCGGCGGTCGGCGAACTCGGTCAGCATGACGTACAGCGACCCGAGGTTCGGGGCGTTGGCGTTGAGGATCAGCGACTGGCCGGAGATGCCGACCGTATGGGCGACGCCCTCCGTCTTGCGGGCCACGTCTTCGATCCGGCCCATCAGCCGCTCCGTCCGCTCGACCGACGCCGAGTCGGGCAGCTGCACGTTCAGGATCAGATAGCCCTTGTCCTGCTGGGGGATGAACCCGGTCGGCGCCCGGCTGAACTGCCAGCCGGTCAGGGCCAGCAGGCCGGCGTAGACGATGACCACCACGACGCTGATCCGCAGCACGCCGGCGACCACGCGCCCGTACATCTTGGTCATCCAGTCGAACACCTCATTGAACCAGCGGAAGAACCGGCCCAGGACGGCGTTGACCGGCTTGATGATGATCCAGCCGATCAGCCCGCCGATCACCATGCCGGGGATGAACGCGATCGTGCCGACGAGGTACGGCATCCACGCCGGGGCGGTGGCCGCGGCCTCGGGGTCGGTCCCCGCGGGCAGGCCCAGCCAGCCGGCGAAGAGCGACTCGCCGAACGCGAGCGTCAGCCAGCCGCCGACGATGGCGAAGAACCACCACGGTAGCGCCTCCTTCTTGTGCTCGTGCCCGCCTTCCTTCTCCTCGGTCCGGAAGATCAGCACAGCCCGCGACGGCGTCATGGTGATGGCGTTGATCGCCGAGATGATCGTGGACACCGAAATGGTGATGGCGAACTGGCGGAAGAACTGGCCGCTGACGCCCCCCAGGAACGTGCACGGGATGAACACCGAGCTGAGCACCAGCGTGATCGCCAGCACCGGGCCGGTAATCTCCTCCATCGCCTTGATGGTGGCCGAGCGGGCGTCCAGGCCGGTGGCCATCTGCCGCTCGATGTTCTCCAGGACGACGATCGCGTCATCGACCACGATGCCGATGGCCAGCACCAGCCCGAACAGCGTCAGGTTGTTGAGCGTGAACCCCATCGCCGCCATGACGGCGAACGTGCCGATCAGCGACACTGGCACGTCGATCATCGGCAGGATCATGGCCTTCCAATCCTGCAGGAACAGGAGCACGACGATGGCGACCAGAATCACCGCGTCCCGCAGGGTGTAGACCACCTCCCACACCGACTCGCGGATGAACGGGGTGGTGTCATAGACGATCTTGTAGTCCAGCCCGTCCGGGAACCGGGACTTCAGCTCCCGCATCTTGGCGTAGACGCCGGCGGCCGTGTCCAGGGCGTTGGACCCGGGCAGCTGGTAGATGGACAGCGCGACCGACGGCTTGCCGTCGAGCGTGCACGACTGGTCGTACTGTTGCGAGCCCAGCTCGACCCGGGCCACGTCCCGCAGCCGGACGATGCCGGTCGCCTGCGGGGCCGACCCGCTGACGCCCGTGCCGCCGGCGGCGGTGGCCGACGCGCTCGTCGTCCCGGTGCCGCCGGTGTCGAGCGGGTTGGTGCCGCCGCCCATGGCCGTCGCCTGCGACGCCGACGTGCCGGTGCCGGCCTTGACGATCACGTCGGCGAACTGGTCCGGGTCGGTCAGCCGACCGAGGGTGTTGATCGTCAGCTGGAACTGCTGGCCCTTCGGGGCCGGCTGCTGGCCGATCTGCCCGGCCGCGACCTGCACGTTCTGCTGAGCGATGGCGGTCACCACGTCCATCGCGCTCAGGTTCAGGGCCGCCAGCTTGTCCGGGTCCACCCACGCCCGCAGGCTGTAGTCCCGCTGGCCGAGGTAGGTGATGTTGGCGACGCCGGGCAGCCGGCCCAGCTCGTCCCGGACGTAGATGGTGGCGTAGTTGGACAGGAAGATGCTGTCGTAGCGGTCGTCCGGGGAGATCAGGTTGACGATCATCAGCGTGTTCGGGGTCATCTTCTTGACGTTGATCCCCTCGTTCTGGACCAGTGGCGGGATCACCGGCAGGGCCAGCGACACGCGGTTCTGCACCAGCACCTGGGCCATGTCCGAGTCCATGCCCAACTTGAACGTGACCGTCAGGTTGTAGGCCCCGTCGTTGGTGCACCGCGAGGTCATGTACTGCATGCCCTCGACGCCGCTGATCTGGTCCTCGATCGGGGCGGCGACGGTGTCGCGGAC
>DASXAN010001013.1:0-2848 GCA_036406755.1 Gemmataceae bacterium | reverse complement strand
ACGCTGTTCCTGCTCGGGTTCGAGACGGTGTTCGCGTCGTTCCTGATCGGTATCCTCGACCTGCGGCGCGAAAGCGCCAGGCAGGGTTAAGACGCTTCTCGGTTTGGCCCTGGCGGGCGGCGGGCCGGGAGTCAACCGGCTCGGCAGGCGCCTCGCCCTCCCGGCCCGCCGCCCGGCAGCGCTAACGGACCAGCCCGGCCCGGATCCGCGCGATCACCCGCTCGAAGAATCGCGACGCGCTAACGAAGTGTCCCCACGCCGCCGGGCCGGCTTGCAGTGCGGCCGCGGCCAGCCGCCAGTTGACGCCGCCGCGGTGCAGCAACCCCGCCAGCAGCACGTTCACCTCCACTGACAGCCGGGCGGCCGCTTCAATCCGCTCGGGGTTCGCCACCCGATCCCGCCAAGCCGGCCAGTGCCGCTCCCAGATGACGTCGTGTTGCCGGCGGAAGCCGTCGAGGCCGCCGGACCGCTTGACCGTCTGCGACTCCGGGTGCAGCCGGAAGGCGGCGAGCGGTTGCGGCAGGTAGCGGGTCGGCCCGCGAGCGGCAAGCTTCAGCCAAAAGTCCCAGTCGGCCGTGTACCACAGGTCGGGGTCGAGCCCGCCGACCGCCAGGGCGTCGGAGCGGCGGAAGACCGCCGTCGGCAGCGGGACGAAGTTCTGCACCAACAGGCGGGCGGCGACGTGGGCGGGGTCATTGCCACGCGGCCCCGGGGCCAGCGGACACCGCCAGACGCCGGCCGGCCGGCCGGTGGCGGTGATGAAGTCGGCCGCCGAGAGGATCAACGCGGGAATTCGCGCCGGGTATGAATTCCGGTCAAGAAGACCGTTTTCGCGAACGCCCAGAAGCGGTCTTCTTGGTCGCCTTGGTATTCTTGCGTGCACTAATTCCGGGCAAAGTCTGCCCGATTCCCGGGCATTGCCCGAGTCCATCTCCGCCGCGATGCGCGCCCGCCGGACGGCGGCCAGTCGGCCGGGCCGCCACAGATCGTCCTGGTGCAGGAAGCACACCCACTCGCCGCGGGCGTGCTCCAGGCCGAGGTTGGTGTTGGCGACCCAGTTGCCGACCCGCCGGCGGACGACTGTCAGCCGCAGCCGGCCGGCGAACGATTCCAGAATTGCCGGCGTCGCGTCGGTCGAGCCGTCGTCGACGGCCACGACCTCAACGCCGTCATCAGCCTGGGCGGCGACACTCTCCAGGGCGGCGGGCAGATACGCGGCGCCGTTGTAGGTGGGGACGACGACCGACAGCCAGGGGGCGGTCACGACTCATTCCCCGCGGCGCGGAGGCCCGCCGTCGTCAGACCAACTCCGACCACGGCGATCGCCAACAACAGCGCCGCCGTCTGGGCGATGTCCACCGGCCGGTCGGCGGGGTCCAGTTGCCGCTGCCAGCACCACCACGGCCGCAGGCTGGCGAACACATGGTAACGGCGGGCGACGTCGGGCTGGATCAGGTCCTTGCCCGGCGGCGGCATGGCGTACGTCGGTGATGGGGCCGGCGACGCCTCGTCGGGGCGGGCGTCGTCGGTCAGCACGTCCACGATTTCGCCGGGGCGGGCGAACAGGTGTGCCGTCTTCAGGTCGTAGAACAGGGCGTTCGACGCGAACAGGTAGTCGGGCAGGAAGTCGTTGACGATGTAGATGCGGTGCGGGTCGGTCGTCAAGGCGAGCAGTTGCACGACGACGCCGAGGCCGAGGAGCAGTCCGGTCCGCAGCCGGCCGGCCAGCGCGGCCGCGGCCGGCGTGAACAGCCAGAGGACGGCGAACACCGGCGTCAGGTACCGCGGCCCCCAGGCGATGTTGCCCTTGAAGAAGGCGAGCAGGCAGATCGAGACGAAGAACCCGCCGCACGCCAGCAGCACGGTCGCCGCCCACCATTTCTCACCGCGCAGCGCCCGCACCAACCCACCGAACCCGAGCACGACAGGCGGGCAGTACCAGACTGCCCCGCAGACTGGGCTGATGAGCAGGGCCGCGGCGGCGGCCAGCGGCGTCGCGTTCCAGACGGGCGGGTTGTACTTGATCGGCGGCCGCTCGTAACCCGGCGGGAAGCGATACCACTCGTAGAACTGGTAGACGACCAGCCCGACCGCGACGCCAGCGAGGATCGCAACCAGCCGCGTCCGAACACGCTCACCGCCGAGGGCGACCGCGACGGTCGGCAGCAGGAACAGGGCCAGCGGCGGCTTCCAGTTGAACGCCGCCCCGACCGCCAGGCCGGCGAGCAGCGCCCACGTAACCGACCGGCGCTCCCGGCTCAGCCACGCCCACGTCAGGCCGAGGATGACCGTCGCCGCGCCGAAGATGTCATCGAACGTGCTGGTCGAGTAGAACCAGCTCGGCGTGCAGAACACGCCGGCCGCGGCCCACAGGACGGCCGCGCGCGGCGAACAGCCGTGGCCGGCGAACCAGACCGCGTAGGCGACGGCCAGCGCCGCCCCGGCGGCGGCGCTGAGCAGGACGAAGTAGAAATGCCGGCGAGCCTCCGACGGCGGGCCGGCGAGATCCGCCAGGATCAAGGCCGGGACGCCCAGCGCCGAATGCGGTAGGCGGTAGTTGGTGTAAATCTTGCCGTCCGGGCCGGGCAGGATGGGGTACCAGACTTCGGGGTCGCGGATGACGACGTCGCCGTGTTGCAGCAGCGACCGGGCGACCTCGTAGCGGGTCTGGCCGTCGTTGATGTCGATGCGGCCGGGGCCGGACAGCGCCAGCGCGGCGAAGACGACGAGGAACAGGCCCGCCAGGGCCAGCGGCCAGGCGGGGGATGCCGGACGGGGGTGCATCAGGGGTATCTTAACTTACAATTCCCCCCGTTTGCCCGCCACCGAATCCCGACCTACACTTGGG
>DASXAN010001012.1:0-2253 GCA_036406755.1 Gemmataceae bacterium | reverse complement strand
CCGCCTGGCGCTCGACACCCCCGACTGGATCCTCGCGGCCGGCGACCGGGAGGCGACCCGGGTCATGGACCGGGCCCGGGACCGCTATGCGCGGGCGGACGCCGCCATCCGGGCGGCGGCGGACGCGAACCCGGGCCTGGCCGGCATGGGCACGACGATGACGGCCGCAAGGTCGGTCGGGGCGGAACTGGTCGTGGCCCACGTCGGGCACTCCCGGGCGTACCTGGTCCGCGGGGGCGAGCTCCGCCAGCTCACCCGGGACCACACGCTGGCCCAGGAGCTGGTCGACCAGGGGCGCGAGACGGCCGAGGGGGCCCGCGCGCACCCGTTCCGCCGCGCCCTAACCCGAGTCCTGGGCGGGACCGAGGAGTGGGCCGGGGCGGACGTCACCTGCGCCGACCTGTGTGACGGCGACCAGATCCTGCTGTGCACTGACGGGCTGACGGACGCGGTCGACCCGGCCGCCGTCGCGGCGGCGGTGCGGACGGCCCCGACGGCGGCCGCGGCGTGCGACGCCCTGATCGCCGCCGCCTTGGCGGCCGGGGGCCTGGACAATGTGACGGTCGCCCTGGCCCGATACGAGATCCGGCCCGCGCCGTGACCCCGGCGCGAGGGGCCCATTCGCCGGCGAGGCGGCCGAGCGGCGCGTCGCCCGTCACGGCCCCGGCGCCCCGTGCCGCGCGAGCCCTGGCGGGCCATACTACTAACCAGTAACCCTTCTCCCGGCATTGACGCCCAAAGGAAAAGCGACTGTGTCTCCCGTCAAGCGGAACCCGCGATGAGACTGAGGCCGTCTGCCCGCCACGACTGACCGGACCGGACGACCGCGTTGGCGATCACCAGCAGCTTCCGGGCGACGGCGGTCAGGATCACCTTCGGTTTCTTGCCGCGGCCCGCCAGTCGCTCGCGGAACGCCCGCAGGGTCCGCCGCGCCGCAGACCGAACCAACCATGTCGCTACCACCCTCGGGTGCCCGCTGCGCCCTCGTCGTCCTGGCCGGCCTGCTGCCGACCACCCCGGCGTCGGCCCAGGTCGTCATCCTCCATTCGTTCGCCGGTGGGGTCAGTGACGGCCAAAGCCCGAACGGGTCATTGACCCTGTCGGGTTCGACCTTCTACGGCATGACCGAGGCCGGCGGCGCCTTCGGCGACGGGACCGTCTTCCAGATCGGCGCCGACGGCACCGGCTACGCCAACTTGCACTTCTTCGGCAGCAGCATCCTCGCCGACGGCATCCACCCGTTCGGCTCATTGTCCGTGTCCGGCCCGACCCTCTACGGGATGACCTTCGGCGGCGGCAGCGCCGCCAACTCCGGCACGGTGTTCAAGCTGAACGCCGACGGCACCGGGTTCGGCCTGATCCATTCGTTCACCGGCGGCGCCGCCGACGGCAGCGTCCCCGTGGGGTCGCTGGCCCAGTCCGGCTCGACGTTCTACGGCCTGACCAGCCAGGGCGGCACGGCCAACATCGGGGCAGCGTTCCGGCTCAACGCCGACGGCACCGGGTTCGGCCTGATCCATTCGTTCACCGGCCCCCCGGCCGACGGCCAGGCCCCCGGGTTCAGCGCCCTGGTCCCGTCCGGCTCAACCCTTTTCGGGATGACGAACGAGGGCGGGACGGCTGGCCAGGGGGCCGTGTTCAAGATGAACGCTGACGGCACGGGCTTTAGCCTGCTGCACTCGTTCGACCCAGCCACCGGCGACGGCTGGGACCCGAATGGGTCCCTCACCCTGTCCGGCTCAACCCTGTACGGCATGACCAAGCAGGGCGGCGGCGGGGCGGGCGCCATCTTCAAGATGAACGAGGATGGCACCGGGTACGGCATCCTGCACACCTTCCAGGGCCAGTCCGGCGGCGACGGGGCCGGCCCGCTCGGGTCGCTACTCCTGGCCGGCTCGACCCTGTACGGCATGACCAACGTCGGCGGCCCGGCCAACCTGGGCACCGTCTTCGAGATGAACGCCGACGGCACCGGCTACCAGGTGCTCCACTCGTTCCTCGGCGGCCCCGGCGACGGCGCCCGCCCGGCCGGCGACCTCACCCTGATCGGCTCGACCCTGTACGGCATGACCGGCGCGGGCGGCACCAGTAACCTGGGCACCATCTTCGCCATCCCCATCCCCGAACCGTCCGCCCTGCTGCTGACGGCCGCCGGCGGCGTCGTGGCGCTGCTGGCCCAGCGGCGGCGGACGAAGCGGACTCGGATGACCGCGGGTGGCCGGGGCTGAGTCTGCGAAGCCCCGGCCTTTTGCG
>DASXAN010001011.1:0-1780 GCA_036406755.1 Gemmataceae bacterium | reverse complement strand
CACTGCACGCGCACGCCGTGGAACACCTGGGCGGTCGCCTCGGCCCGCGCGTACGGCTCGCGCAGCGCCCGGTAGTAGTTGGCCGGCGGGTCGGCGTAGGTGCTGCCCCGGCCGGCGATCACCGACCGGGCGAACTCGTTGAGCGGCACGTTGGCCGCGAACTCGTCGCGGATCCAGGCGTGGAACACCCGCGTCCCCTTGGCGTCCAACACCTTCTCCTCGTTGCGGAGCAGGTCCGACCAGACGAGCGCCCAGGCGGCGGCAAACTCCGGGCGGTCGAGCAGCCGGTCGATGAGTTTCGACCGCTTGTCCGGGTCGGCGTCGGCGAGGAAGGCGCGGGTTTCGTCCACCGTCGGCAGCACGCCGAGGGTGTCGAGGTAGACGCGGCGGAGGAAGGTGGTGTCGTCGGCGAGCGGGGCCGGCCGCATCCGCAGGGCGCGGAGCTTGGCGAAGACGTGCTTATCGATGACGTTGCGCTCCGGCGGGTCGGGCCAGCGGAAGTCGGGGCGGGCGGGGACGAACGCCAGCCGGGCCGCGGTCTGGGCGGTGAGGTACCGCACCTGCACGGCCGTCTCGCCGAACGCCTCCCGCCGCGCCTCGCCGCCGGCCGTCAGGGACACGACGCCGGCGGCGGTCGGCTCGAACACGGCCAGGCGGGTGACGTCTCGTGTGGTGCCGTCGGCAAACGTCGCCTCGACGCGGAGCCGGACGTGGTCGGCCGGCTCGACGATGACCTGCACGGCCGGGGTGACGGTCAGCCTGGTCACGGCGGCAGTCGAGCCGGCGGGCGTGCCGGCGGCGATCCAGTCGCGGAGGGCTTTGTACTCCGCCGACTCCGGCGCGAACCGCCGGCCGCCCTCGTGGCTGACGGCCCCGGACGCCTTCTGGAGGACGAGGCTCTGGTCCGGGTGGAACGGGTCGGTGCGGCGGGCGAGGCCGTCGCGGGTGAGGGCGGCGAAGTCGAGGTCCGGGTCCTCGCCGCGGAGCGACAGCTTGAACCCGCCCTTGCCGCTCTGGTTGCCGTGGCAGTTGCCGGCGTTGCACCCGGCCCGGCTGAGGATCGGGGCGACGTCGCGGCGGAAGTCGGGCGGGTCGGCACGCGCCGGCGCGCAGACGAGCACGGCGGCGACGCCGAGCCAGACACGTCCGGGGGTGGAAGCCATGGGGGCCTCGGGGCGATGCGGACACCGGTCATTATCGCGGTTGTGGCGGGGCGAAGCAACGGACGGACCGCGGGCGGCGGTGCGAATGGAATAACATCTTTTTCTGGGCGGACAAAAGCGGACATTTTGGGACACGGCCCGACGCCGCACCTCGGCGACGAACACCAATTCCCGGTGCGACGATCAGCGACATTTGGCGGCATGGCGACATGACGGACTCACCGAAAGTGGTGCGAGTCGCGGACGCCCTCGCGTCGGACAGCCGCGCTGCCCAACTCTGGCGGACGACTGGCCGGTGGAAGTATAGGGTATATTTGTTCAGATACAAGAGGGGCATTAACTTGGATCAGGAACAGGGCTGACACACGCCATCTGCGGCCGCGGGGAGAGCGACGTTGCGCACCATCGCGCACGGCATGTGTTCGCCTCCCGGCTGAATCGTCGGCGGAGCATTCATGCCGATTCTGAGTCAGTCCGGGTTTTTACGCAACCGATTGTGGGCTGAGCAAATCGTCTCTTAAGCTGTCACGATAGACACTTTGACATTCATCAGGGCACATGAAATGCTGCTCGGCTGCGGCCAGTCCGCAAGCCGTTGACAAGCCGTAGGTGTCGGG
>DASXAN010001010.1:0-2156 GCA_036406755.1 Gemmataceae bacterium | reverse complement strand
CCACGTCGCCGAACCGCGCCGGCAACGCCGCGGAGTTTTCGATCGACAACAACGCGGCCAGCCCGCGCTGGACCGACCTGGGGGATTTGGCGGGGACCACGATCGTGCCGCCGCCGAACTTCTCGGTGGCGAACTTCCCGGGCTTCGAGGTGGGCCGCGTCACGGCCGCCGGCGACTTCGCCTCCGTCTACTCGTTCCTCACCCCGGTCCCCGAGCCGTCGGCGCTGGCCCTGGCCGGCGGGGCGGCCCTGGCGGCACTGCCCCGGCTGCGGCGAGCGGTCCGCGGCGGTCGGGCTTGACCGTGCGTTGCTTCTCGTCCTTGACGAGCGGGGCGTGCAGCTCGCAGACGCCGCCGCACTCGTTGTTCTCGCCCTTCAGGCCGAAGCCGTCGAGCACCGGGGCGGCGACAAACCCCGCTCGCCCGGAATCACGACGCCTGCTTCCGCAGGACCGATGACGCGGGGCCGGGCTAACCCGGCCCCGGTGTCGCGGCGGACCGACGGCGGCGGGGCTACTTGTCCATGCCGACCAGCTTCTTCAGCTCCTCGTATTGCTTGTGCAGGTTCTCTTTCAGCGATTCCCACTTGTCCGGGGCGGCCGACTTGGCCTCCTCCAGGGTTTTCTTGAACTCCTCGAACTTCTCCTTGGCCTTGGTCGCCGCGTCGCCGCTGAGGCCCTTGATCTTCTCCTCGATCTTGGGCAACCCCTCTTCGATCCCCTTGAGGACGGCGGTCTTGGCCGCCGCGCCGGCCTCCTTCGCCGCCGTCGTCGCCTCCTTGGCGGCTTCCTGCGCCGACCCCGCGGCCTTCTTGGCGACGTCGGCGGCCTGGCTGGTCTTGCTCTTGGCCTGTTCGCAGCCGGTGATCAGCAGGGCGAGGGCCATCAACCCGCAGCCCGACACAATCGTTCGCAACATGGGACGCCCCCTCGAGAGACTGAAGCAACGTAACGGGCCTCCCGACGATCGGGAGGCCAACGTCGTTCACGTTCCCAGGATTCCGCCTCCTCGCATGAGGGACGGGCGTGAGGCGACAAGGAAAAGGCCGCCGGCGGCGAACGTCGGGCGCTATCGAACCGGCTCCCCGTTGACGTCTTGGAGATGGGGGCCGGCGGATCCGGTGCCGTTCACTTCTTCTCCACCACCCAGACGTTGCGGTACACGACCGGGTCGCCGTGGTTCTGCAGGTGCAGCGGCCCCCGCTCCGGGCCTTCCGGCAAGATCGCGGCCCGGGTGGCGCGGGTCAGCTCGACGTTGTCCTGAATCAGGACGCCGTTGTGCTTGACGGTGATGCGGGCGTTGGCGGACTTTTTGCCGTCGGGGCCGTAGCGGGCGGCCGTGTAATCGACGTCGTACGTCTGCCACTGGAGCGGCGGGTAGCACATGTTGACGAGCGGGGCGTGCAGCTCGTAGATGCCGCCGCACTCGTTGTTCTCGCCCTTCAGGCCGAAGCTGTCGAGCACCTGCACCTCGTACCGGCCCTGGAGGTAGACGCCGCTGTTGCCCCGGGCCTGGCCGCGGGCCTTGGGCATGAACGGCAGCCGGAACTCGACGTGCACCGTGCAGTCGCCGAACGCCTGCTTGCTCCGCAGGCCGCCGGGCACCGACACGCTCAAGCAGCCGTCCTCGACCTTGCCCTTGTCCCAGGCGTCGACGGACGTGCCGTCGAACAGGACCACCGCCCCGGCCGGCGGCTTCGCGCCTTCCGTCGGGCTGTGGCGGACGACGCGCTTCAGCTCGACCGCCTTGCCGTCCTGGCCGGTGGCCGCCACCTTGCCGCCGCCGATGGTGCCGAGGACGGCGTTGCCGTTGGGCGTGGAGAAGGCGAACGACACCTTGTCGTCGTCCCGCTTGGCCGTGAACTTGACCTCCGTCTTGCCGTCCCACCCCTCGGCCGGCAGCCCGCCGCGCAGGACCCGGCCCGCGAACTTGCCGTCGCCCTCGGCGACGACCTGGCAGCCGACGGGGCCGCCGGGCACCTGGCCGGCGTACTCGCCGTGGACCGGGTAGTCCGGGCTGGCCTTGTCCGGGTCGGTGAACGCCTCCAGTTGCGTCTTGCGGGCCTTCTCGGGCGGCTTGTCCAGCGGCGGGTCGGCCGCCAGGGCCGTGAACGCGGCCACGAACGCGACGAGCAGGATCTTCTTCATGGGTGTCACTC
>DASXAN010001009.1:0-2302 GCA_036406755.1 Gemmataceae bacterium | reverse complement strand
GCCCGTCTGCACGCACTCCGAGAACTTGTACCGGAACCCCGTGGCCAGTGACAGGTTGTTCCGCCCGTCCACGAACGCCGAGCCGAAGTTCACCAGGTCCCGGCCCTCGAAGTCGAACGGCCGGGCGCCGCCCGAGCGGCTGTAGTGGAACCAGTTCAGCTCGATCAGCGGATACAGGCGGTGCTGGTTGCCGACGTCGAAGTCCAGGTGCCAGCTGGTGAACAGGTAGTCGCTCCGGTCGCTGTCGGCCCGGAACGAGTAGCCGAGGGTGGCCATGGCGTTGAAGCTGCCGTAGGTGGTGCAGCCGAAGTTCTGGGCGGCCGTGACGTACGGCACGATCGACAGCTTGCCCGTGTCCTGGGCCACCTTGTCCGGGCCGACCGGCAGCTGGAACGTGACGCCGGCGGCGGCCACCGTGCCGGTTTCCGTGTTCCGCAGGAACGTCCACTTCGGCCCCAGCCACAGCTCCGCCAGCCCGACCTCCGAGCCGAACGGCGAGTCGCTGCCGGGGTTGATCCACACCCCGCCGAGCTTGGTCATGACGAACGACCACTGGTCCGTCAGCGCCAGCCGGAACTGCGACCCGAAGAACTCCGTGTTGCCCCCGCGGTAGATCGGGTTGGAGTTCGGGATGGTCTGCATCAGGAAGATCGGCCGGGCCTCGGTCAGCGACCGCGGGTCCTCGAACAGGAACGGGTTGCTGACCGGGGAGATGAAGTAGTCGAAGCAGTGGTCACTCTCGAAGCACTTGCCCTCCGGCCCGCCCGCGCCCCAGCCCTGGAACCACTCCCCGAAGTAGCTCTTGTGCTCCCGGCCCGCCTTGCGGTCGTTGACGCCGGACCGGACCGGTGCGGAGGCGAGCAGCGGGTCGGGCGGAGGCGGCGGCGGGGGTGGGTCCAGCGGCGGCGTGTACGTGGCCGAAGCCACGGTCGGGGCCGGCACCTGCAGCGGCAGGACCGTGCCGCCGTCCGGCTCCGTCAGGGCCGTGACCCACTGGGAGACGCGGTGGATGTCGTCGGGAGCTTGCCCGCGGATGACCGGCTCCGACCGTGCCGCCCGGGGCGGGCCGAGGGCGACGGTCGGCGGGCCGAGGGTGACGGCCGGTTCGGCCGGTGCCGGCTTCCAGGTCCGCTCCTGACCGGCGGCGACCCCGGCCCAGCCGGCGAGGGTGACGGTCAGGCTGGCGGCCAGGCGGCGCATGGCGGGTCCCTCCGACGACGGGCGCGGTCCGTCGCGCATGGACGATCTTCGGCCGTCGGCCCCCACGGGGCGCACGTTTCGGCCGGGCGAAGTCGCACAACCCGGCCGGCCGGCGTACTATAAGCTGCACAAGCGATAGACCTTGGCGGCACGGGCGGCGGGTTTCCGGGAATGGGGGCGAGACCGATGCGTCGCAAGTCGTGGTTTCTGGGCGGGTTGGCCCTGGTCGCCGGGCTGGGCCTGTGGGGCGTGGCCCGGGCGTGGTGGGTCAACGGGCACGCGACCATCACCGAGGCAGCCGCAAACGCCCTGCCGGACGACGTGCCGGCCTTCTTCCGGGCAGCCGGCAAGACGCTGGCCCACTGCGCCGGCGACCCGGACCGGTGGAAGAATCGGGAGGCGAAGTTCCTCAAGTCGGCCGTCTACCCCGAGCACTTCATCGACTGGGAGGACCTGGAGGGCAACGAGCCGCCGGCCGACCGGTACGTGTTCCTGGCCCTGGCGCAGAAGCTCCAGAAGGCACCGGACAAGATCGGCACGCTGCCGTGGGCGATCATGGAGGGGTACGAGCGGGTGATGCTGGCGTTCGCCGACTACCGCAAGGACCCGAACAACCCGGCCATCCCGATGAAATGCATCGTCTACGCCGGCAACGTGGCCCACTACACGACGGACGCGTCCATGCCGCTGCACACGACGCGGGACTACGACGGCCGGCGGGGCCCGGACGGGCGGATGAAACAGAAGGGCATCCACGCCAAGCTGGACGGGTTCCCGGAGAAGTTCGGGTTCACGCCGGAGGAGGTCAGCCGCGGGTTGCAGGCGAAGGCGGTGGACGACGTGTGGGACTACGTGCTGAAGTTCCTGAAGGAGTCGCGGACGCACATCGACAAGGCGTACGAGTTGGACGCGGCCGGCGGGTTCGACAAGCCGACCGACGAGAGCCGGGCGTTCGTCATGGCCCGGTGTCGGGCCGGGGCGCAGTTCACGATGGACCTGTGGTACACGGCGTGGGTGAAGAGCGCGAAGGTGCCGGCGAGTTATTGACGGTCGTTTCGCCGCGATCCGAGTCTTCGAGGGGAGCGCTTGCGGCAAGCGCTCC
>DASXAN010001008.1:0-2092 GCA_036406755.1 Gemmataceae bacterium | reverse complement strand
GTCAACCCGGCCTACCCCGGCATCATCACCCACGTCTGGTTTTGCGACGACGACGGGGCGGAGCACCACGGCCACCTGCTGATCGACGGCAACCACCGGGCGGCCCGGTGCCTGCGGGACGGCCGGCCGTTCTTCGCCTACGTGCTGACGGAGGACGAGAGCCGGGCGGTCGTGCTGCGGGGCCCGGCGGACTTCGAGAAGCGCTGACAATCCGAGTTGGTCAACACACCCGGTTAGCCGCGAGGCTCCGCCGAGCGCGCTAGCGCTCGGCGGAGCCTCGCGGCTAACCGGCCGGTCGATCAGTTCAGGAAGTTGTCCACCACGTACTGCCCCAGCGCCCGGCCGGACGCGAGGCCGCTGGTGTTGTCGAAACTCCAGTGGATGCCGCCGTAGATGCGGCTCATGCCGGCCTCGTCGGCCGCCTGGGAAAAACTGGTGTACGACCGCGTCGCCGCCTGGCTCGGGTCGCCGCGGTCCGTGAAGGCGTAGTGGTCGCCGAAGAACCCCGCCAGGACCGTGCTCGCCGCCCCGCTGAACGTGCTGTGGCCGGACGTCGTCGCCGGGAACGGCGGGGTGACGATCAGCGGCGTCCAGTTCGGGTCGGCGTCGGTCAGCGGGTTGCCGTCCGTATCGCCGGCCCGGATGGCCGTCACCGGCCGCCAGAAGTTGTCGCTAAACTTGTACGACCAGGACGTGATGGCGGCGTCGGCCTCGGCGACGCCCAGGACCATGAACAGCCAGGCGTTCGTGGCCAGGCTCAGCCCCTGGCGGAGGGACACGGTCTGGGCGATCTCGTTCCAGTGGCCGGGCGGGGTGAAGGTGCTGCCGGCGTCGGCCCAGAACAAGGCGATCTGCGTCTGGTCGGCCGTCCGCGTCGTGCTGTTGACGTCGCCGATCTCCTTGACCTCGTTGTACGCCTGCGTGTACTCGTCGCTGGTCAGGCTCGGGATCTGGATCGCCCCGCGGAACTGGTCGCTCGTCGTCATGGCGAACGGCGTCACGCTCCCCCATTGTGGGGACAGGGCCGGGGCGAACGCCGGCGGGGTCGGCTGCCACTGACCGGGGTCCGTGCCGGGGATGTAGTTGATCGTCACGTTCGACCCGTCGTTGGCCCGCCAGGCGATGATGTCGGCGGCCGTCTGTTGACCGAGTTGCACGCCGGCCGTCTCCGCCGTCCCGTCCGTCACCTTCGCCAGCCACGTCGCCAGGGCGGCGTCCAACGTGGCGGTCTGGGCCGGGAACAACGACACCAGCACGTCGTGGGCCGCCTGGGACGCGGCGGCCGTCATGTCCGCACCCGGCTGCAGTGCCGGGGTGGAATGGAAGAAGGGGTGCAACGGGGCGATGGCGTCGACCGCGTCGAAGACGGCGGCGTGCATCATCGCCAGCGTCCGGGAGGCGGCCGGCGGCGACGACTTGTCGGTGCGGATGGCGTTCAGGGCGATGACGTTCCAGCCGACGACGGCGTCCGCGTTCGCCGCGGCGATCGGGGCCGGCGTATTGCCGGCCACGGCGACGCCCCCCGGGAAAGGGAAACTGAAGGCCGTGCTGTCGTCCAGCCGGGCTAGCGTGGCCGCGTCGAACGCCCGCCACCGCGCGCCGCCGCCGGCCCCGGCCGCGGCGACGATGTCGTTCTTGCCGTCCCCGTTGACGTCGCCGGCCCCGACGCGGACGCCGCCGGCGAACGCCGGGTCGAACGCCATCAGCCCGGCCTTCAGCCCGCCCAGGCCGCCGAACACCTCGACGTGCGGCCCGCCGCCGGCCCCGGCCCCGGTGACGATCTCGCACTTGCCGTCCCCGGTCAGGTCGGCGGCCGCGACGGACACGCCGCCGGTGAACCCGGGGGCGTAGGCGAAGAAGCTGGCCAGCGGCGCCCCGGTCTGGCCGTCGAACACCCGCACGTGTGGCCCGCCGCCGGGCCCGGCCCCGGTGTAGATGTCGCAGTGGCCGGTGCCGGTCGGGTCGCCGACGGCGACATTGACGCCACCCGAGAACGACGCGGCGTAGGCGAAGAACTGCTCCTCGACGTGGCCGGACAGGTCGAACACGCGGACGTGCGGCCCGCCGCCGGCCCCCGCCCCCGTGACGATGT
>DASXAN010001007.1:0-2670 GCA_036406755.1 Gemmataceae bacterium | reverse complement strand
GCAGCTTGCCGTTGGCGCTCTCGTAGTTGTGGATGGCCAGCGCGAGCTGCTTAAGGTTGTTGGAGCACTTCGTCCGTGCCGCAGCCTCGCGGACCTTCTGGACGGCGGGCAGGAGCAGACCGATGAGGATGGCAATGATGGCGATGACGACGAGCAGTTCGATGAGCGTAAACCCGGCGCGGCGACGCATGGAAGCGGCCCCCTTCTTGGAATGGCACCCCGCGGGCCGGCCTCCGGCCCTAGTGACGTGATAGATGGTACTTTCCCCTTGGCCCATCGTACCAAACGGACCGTGATCGGTCGATGAAGAAACTGCGATTCTCACCAAAAAAAGCCGGCCCCGGCAGCTGGTGCCGGGGCCGGGAAAGTTGTTGCTGAGGCCGGGCCGGCGGTGGGCCAACCCGGCCGCCGGTCAGACCGTTACCAGTCCGAGTACGGCGTCTCGTTGCCGGCGGGGGTCAGGCCCGCCCAGTACGTCCACTCGCTCATGGACGGGTTGAGCGACCGGACCGACCCGTCGCCCAGGCCGACGAGCATGCCGCCCGGGTGCGGCGTCTGGGCCACCCGCGGGTCGCACGGGATGCACCCGCGCGGGGCCACCTGGAACTTCTGGTACGGCGGGGCCGTCGAGCAGCCGCTCGGGGTCGGCGGCGGCGTCGGGGCGGCCGGGGTCGAGTTCGCCAGCCCGTACCGGACGAAGATCGTGCCCGGCACGTAGGTCGCCGACGGGGCCGCGGTGGCCGAGTTGTACGGCGGGATGGCCGACATGTACTGGCCGGTGTTGTTGCTGTTCACCGTGCCCGGGTTCAGGGTGGCGATCACCGGCTGCCGGGTGCCCAGCGACTGGGCCGGCGTGGTGCTCGTCGTGCTGTTATCCCAGGCGCCAAACGCCCACAGGTTCGGCACCACGGCGCCGGTGCCGGTGGTGCACAGCTGGAACCGCTCGCCGATCATGATCGTGTTGGACGTGCCGTCCACGAACGTCCGGGGCAGGCCGGCGCTGTTGGAGGCGAAGATGTTGCCGTTGACCGCGTAGCTGGCGGTCGCGTACGAGCCGGCGGTGATCGCCCCGGTGAACGTCCCGGTCGGGGCCGGCGCGACGGTGAAGTTGATGCCCGTCTGGACCGACCCGCTGGAGGCGGTGCTGTCGGCCGGGCTGATGAAGGTCTGGATGATGTTCTGGGCGGCCCCGGGCACGGCGGCCGTCGTCGGCGCCCAGTAGGTGCTCGGGGTGGCCTTGTTGAACGTCCGGTAGACGTTGTCCTGCTCGATGTACGGCAGGATGTTGAAGAAGATCGACTGGAGCCCCCACCCGTTGTTGTTGTTGCCCATGTTCGGGGAGTTCGTCCCCTGGTCCACCAGGGTCGGCAACTTGCCCTGGTACGCGTCGTTGAAGTTGTGCATGGCCAGGGCGAGCTGCTTGATGTTGTTGCTGCTCTTGGACCGAGCAGCCGCCTCGCGGACCTTCTGGACCGCGGGCAGGAGCAGGCCGATGAGGATCGCGATGATGGCGATCACCACCAGCAGCTCGATCAGCGTGAACCCGTGACGCCGTCGCATGACCAGACCTCCTACAAGAGACAACGATTACTCCGGCCCGAAACGCCGGGCCGGATAAGTGGAACGACGAGGTCAGTGAATCGCCGGCGGACGGTCAGCGATCGGCGCGGCCCCACGTGCATGAATGATCTCAGACGGGATGAATGACCGGAACGACCCAGATGATCGGCGTTCCGACGGTGTCCGCACGTTCTTCCGCGAGGCCGGACGATGTGAGGTATCGTACAATCCCCGCCCCCGCCTTGCAACAGGCTAGTTTGATTTTTTTTACCTCTCGTCCGGACCGCCCCCCGGACCGGGACGGCCCCGCCGGCCGGTCGTACCATAATCGGCGGCCGCCCCCCAACCCGAACCGCAGGTCGCACGCCGATGCAGCAGACGCTCGTGTTACTCAAGCCCGACTGTCTCCACCGCCGGCTGGCGGCCGCCGTCCTCGGCCGGTTCGAGGCCAAGGGCCTGCGGCTGGCGGGCGTCAAGCTCGTCCACCCGACCCGCGGCCTGTCCGAGCAGCACTACGCCGTCCACAAGGGCAAGCCGTTCTACGATTCGCTGCTCAATTTCCTGACCGGCGGGCCGACATTGGCGGTCGTATTGGAAGGGCGGGAGGCGGTGGCGGTCGTCCGCCAGCTGATGGGGCCGACCGACGGCACCAAGGCCCCCCCCGGCACGATCCGCGGCGACTACGCCCTGAGCGTCCAGAACAACCTGATCCACGGCAGCGACAGCCCGGAGAACGCGGCCGCCGAGATCAAGTTGTGGTTCCGGCCGGACGAGCTGGTGGCGTACCAGCCGACGGACGCGGCCTGGGTGGGCGCATGATCGTGTCGCCGCGACCCGAGTCTTCGAGGGGAGCGCTTGCGCAAGCGCTCCCCTCGAAGACTCGCGTCGCGGCTAACCGAAAACCATGTCCACTTCCCCCCGCGAGCCGCGGAACTGGTTCTACCTGCTGCTGAACATCGCCAGTGTGGCGTTCGTCGTCACGGCCCTGGCGTACGCCGTCGTGCCGGTGCTGGAGGAGAAGGCCGCCGCGGCCGGGCACCCGGCCCCGCCGTCGCCGCTGCGGGACGCCCTCCGCCGGGACGGCGGCTGGTGGCTCCTGGCCGAGGCCGC
>DASXAN010001006.1:0-2480 GCA_036406755.1 Gemmataceae bacterium | reverse complement strand
ACAATGACGGGGGTAGGTTTTTGGGCAGAATAGCCACTTACCCAAAAACCCACGCCGATTTAGAGGTTGTTGGGCAACGCCGCATACCATTTCGCACGTCGAGTGACCGCGGCCCGTCACCGCCGGCCGACGGATTCTTGCGGCCGCCCGGGCCGCCGCGTATGATGGGCCGCATGACCACCACCATCCGCCGCACGGACGCCGCCGCACTGGCGGCCGGCGTCGGCCTTGCCCTGTGTTTCCTCCCGCCGGCTCGGGCCGCCGAGATGTCCGCCGCCGAGCGGCAGAAGATCGAGGCCCTCATCAAGCACGTCGAGGGCATGAAGGACGCGAAGTTCATCCGCAACGGTTCCGAGTACGACACCGCCACCGCCGTCCGCTTCCTCCGCGGCAAGTGGGACGCGAACGCGGCCGACATCAAGACGGCCAAGGACTTCATCGAGAAGGCCGCCAGCGTCTCGACGACCACCGGCAAGCCGTACATGGTGCGTTTCAAGGACGGCAAGGAGATGAAGGCCGGCGACTATCTGAAGGCGGAGTTGAAGAAGCTGGAAGCGTCCCCGAGCGGGGCGTACCGGCGCTAACCGGGCGGCCGGCGGTTCCGCCCAAGTCCCCTAACCGCGGCGTGCGGCCATGTCCGTCCCCCTGACCGTCCGCGGCGCCTGCCCGCACGACTGCCCCGACACCTGCGGCATGATCACCGAGGTCCGGGACGGCGAGGCCGTCGCCGTCCGCGGCGACCCCGACAACCCGATCACCCGCGGCTGGCTCTGCGCCAAGGTCCGCCCGTACCTCGACCACGTCTACCACCCCGGCCGGCTCCTGCACCCGCTCCGCCGCACCGGCCCGAAAGGCTCCGGCCGGTGGAAGCGCGTCTCCTGGCCGGACGCCCTCGCCGAGATCGCTGACCGGTGGAAGGCGATCAGCGCGCAGTGCGGGGCCGAGGCCATCCTGCCGTACAGCTACAGCGGCACGTTGGGGCTGGTGCAGATGACCGTCAGCTCCGCCCGGCTGTGGAACCGGCTCGGGGCCAGCCAGCTCCAGCGGTCCATCTGCGGGGCGGCGGCGGAGCGGGCCGTCGAGGCCACGCTCGGCGCCCGCTGGAGCCAGCCGTACTCCGACGTGCAACACAGCGGGCTGGTCATCCTCTGGGGCCACAACCCGGTCGCCACGGCCCCGCACTTCCTGCCGTTCCTGCGGCAGGCCCAGCGGGCCGGGTGCCAGGTGGTCGTTATCGACCCCCGCCGCACGGCCACCGCCCGCAGCGCCGACTGGCACCTCGCCCCGCGGCCCGGCACCGACGGCGTGCTCGCCCTGGGACTGGCCCGGCTGATCGTGGACGCCGGGCTGCACGAGGAGGACTGGCTGAATGAGCACGCCGTCGGCTGGCCGCAGCTCCGCGAGCGGCTCGCCGACTTCCCGCTCGACCGCGTCGCCGCCGAGACGGGGCTGGCCGCCGACGACGTCCGCCGGCTGGCGCACCTGTACGGCATGACCCGCCCCGGCCTGATCAAGATCGCCGACGGCATCAACCGCAACCGCAACGGCGGCCAGGCGGTCCGGGCCATCCTCACCCTGCCCGCGATCACCGGCCAGTACGGCGTCCGCGGCGGCGGGCTGTCGTACAGCACGAGCGGCTATCTCAAGTGGGACCCGACCGCCGTCCACAAGCTCTTCCGCGTCACCCGCTCCGTCAACATGAACCGCCTCGGCGCGGCCCTGCTCGGCGAGGTGACCGACCCGCCGGTGATGGCCCTGTACGTGTTCGGGGCCAACCCGGCCACGTCCGCCCCGAACGCCGGCAAGATCGTCGAGGGGCTCAAGCGGGAGGACCTGTTCACCGTCGTCCACGAGCTGTTCATGACGGACACGGCCCAGTACGCGGACATCGTCCTGCCGGCCACGTCGCAGCTGGAGCAGACCGATCTGCACAAGGCGTATGGCCACACGCTCTTGACCTACAACGCCCCGGCGATCGAGCCCCGCGGCGAGTGCAAGAGCAACTGGGAGGTGATGGGCCTGCTGGCCGACGCGCTGGGGTTCGAGGAGCCGTGGCTGCGGCAGTCGGCCGACGAGGTGATCGAGGACGTGCTGACGGCCACGGCCGGGCACAACCCTGCCCTGCACGGCGTGACGCTCGGCCAACTGAAGCGGGAGGGGGCGGTGCCGCTGGCGGTGCCGGACGAGCCGCCGTTCGCCGGCGGCCACTTCCCGACGCCCAGCGGCAAGGTCGAGCTGCTCTGCGAGGCGCTGGCGGCGGACGGGGCCGACCCGCTGCCGGGCCGGTTCCGCCCATCGGAGGACGACGGGTCCGCCGCCGGCGACCCGCGGTTCGACCCGGCCCTGGCGCTGGACCTGCTGAGCGGCGCGGCGCACCACTTCGTGTCGAGCAGCCTGGGGAGCCAGCTCGGGCTGCTCAAGAACGAGGGACCGCCGTTCGTCGAGATTCACCCGGCCGACGCGGCCGCGCGGGGGATCGA
>DASXAN010001005.1:0-13877 GCA_036406755.1 Gemmataceae bacterium | reverse complement strand
CGGCTTGCCTTTGTACTCGTGCAGGGCCGGCACCATGAACTCGTCGATCGGGTCGGTGAGCAACAGCACGTCCTGGCCCCGCTTGCGGAACGCCTCCAGGTACGGCGAGTGTTCGATCAGCTCCCGCGCCTCGCCGATCAGGTAGAAGATCTCCTTCTGCCCTTCCGGCACCTTCTCGACGTACTGGGCGAGCGTGACGTGCTGGCCGGCCGGCGTGTTTATCGACTCGAACAGGAGCAGGTCGGCGAGCTTGTCGCGGTTGCCCCAGTCTCGGCCGACACCTTCCTTGAGCAGCGGACCAAACTGCTTGTAGAAGGCCACGTACTTGTCGTACTCGACGTTCTTCATCGCCGCGAGCGCGGACAGAACGTTCTCGGTGACGTTCCGCTTGATCTTTTCCAGAGCCGGGTTCTGCTGGATCAGCTCGCGGGAAATGTTCAGCGGCAGGTCGGCCGAATCGACCACGCCACTGACGAACCGCAGGTACGGCGGCAAGAGCGCCTGGCAATGCTCCATGATGAGCACCCGCTGGATGTACAGCCGCAGGCCGTACTCCGTCTCATCCCAGCGGAACGCGAACGGCCGCTGCGCCGGGATGAATGCCAGTACCTTGAACTCCTGCGCCCCCTCCGCGGTGTAGTGGATCACCCGGGCCGGGTCGGCCGTGTCGTGGGCGATCTGCTTGTAGAACTCGGCGTACTCCTCCGGCTTGACCTCCGCCTTGGGCCGCAGCCATAGGGCCCGCCGGTCGTTCAGTGTCTCCTCGACTTTTTTCTTCTCCCCGCCCTCCCCCTTGTCCGTCACCAGCACGACCGGCTGCTCGATGAAGTCGGAGAACTTCTTGACCGCGGCCCGCAGCCGCCAGTCGTCGAGGAACTCCAGCGCGTCGTCCTTCAGGTGCAGGATCACGTCGGTGCCGCGGGTCAGTTTGACGGCCGGCTCGACGGTGAACTCGCCCTGGCCGTCCGACACCCAGCGGACGCCGTCCTCCGAATTACCCGCCGTCCGCGAGACGACCGTCACAGTGTCGGCGACCATGAACGCCGAGTAGAAGCCGACGCCGAACTGGCCGATCAATTCCGGCCGTTCGCGGACCTCCTGTCGCTGGAGGTTTTCGAGGAACGCCCGGGTGCCGGACTTGGCGATGGTGCCGAGTTGGTCGATCACGCCCTCGCGGGACATGCCGATGCCGTTGTCCGAGATGGTCAACGTCTTCGCCGCCCGGTCCGGGATGATAACAATCTTCCAGTCCTTGTTGTCCTCCAACAGCTCTTCGTGCTGGAGCGAATTGAAGCGGATCTTGTTGACGGCGTCGGCGGCGTTGGAGATCAGCTCGCGGAGGAAGATCTCGCGGTTGGAGTAGAGCGAGTGGGTGATGATGTGCAGGAGTTGCTTCAGCTCGGTCTTGAACTCGAGCCGCTCGGGGGCGTCGGCCACGGTTAGACCTCCGCGAGGGAGCCGCTTGCGGCTTAGCGGTCGGTCGCCAGGCCGCAAGCGACTTTCAGAACTGGATCTCAGGGTTGTTATACGTTGGCGGCCAGGGCGCGGGTGCGGCGGCGGGCGTGCCGGCGGCGGCGAGCCGGGCGGTTGTATGGAACGACGAACCGCAGCACGAGCAGGACGTGCGCGGCGGTGCCGGTCATGTCCAGGAGGTGGGTCAGGTCGTGGGCGTTGACGAGGCCCGGGACCGGAGCCGGCCAGTTGGCCAGGTCGATCACGGCCCCGGCGATGTAGCAGGCGCAGCCGACCGCCCCCCAGGCGATCGCGCGCCCGCCGAGTGCTCGGTAATACCGCCGCACCGGCAGGAAGCCCGGCAGCCCGGCCGCGAAGAATGTGGCATCCGTGACCGACTGCGGCACAGCGGACCATAGCCACCGAGATGCGATGCCGACGCCAGCCAGCGACCACATCACGGCCAGCATGGTCCGACGCCGCCGGCCGGTCAGCACCACGGCGATCACCGGCGTGAACGACCCGGCGATGAGCAGGAAGATGGCACTCACGTCGAGGCGGCGGAAGAACACCACCAGCGGGTCGTCGTGGCCGCCCGGGACGGCGTGGTAGAGGCCGCTGGCGGCATAGAGCACGACCATCGACAGGCCGAACGTGAGCAGGCCACGCCGCTTGACCCGGTCGCCGCCGGCCAGGCGGGCGAACAGGAGCGTCACGTAGACGGCGAATACCGCCGTACCCAGGTGGGTCAGCGAACTGACCGGGTCGCGCAGGCCGCCCAACGTCGGTAGCGATTCCATGCCGCCGATCCCTTCACTTCGATGCGCCGGCGTGAGTGTCCCTACCTTACCGATCGCCGCGGCGGGGGGAAAGCGCGATTTCCGACTTTCGCGGCCGGCCGGCTGGGCGGCCGGCCGGCGGAGGGATTGAATAGACCCCCGCCCGGCGACGGCGACAACACGGGAGGCGCGAATCCCATGCGTACGCGACTGTGGCTGGTGGCGGCGGCGGTGGCCCTGGTGGCGGCCGACCCGCCGAAGGCGGACCCGGCCAAGGACGAGTTGGCCATAATCCAGGGGACGTGGCGGATGGTATCCGCCGAGGCCAACGGCATGAAGATGCCCGAGGAGCAAGCCAAGGCAATCACCCGGACGATCACCGGGGACAAGTACGAGATCACCCGCAATGGCCAGCCGGCCGGCAAGGGCACCATGACCCTCGACCCGACGAAGACGCCCAGGACGGTGGACGCGGAGACGACCGTCCGGGGCGAGGACGGCACGCCCAAGGCGGTGAAACTCCAGGGGATTTACGAGCTGGACGGCGACACGATGCGGACGTGCCTTGCCGAGCCGGGCAAGGACCGGCCGACCGAATTCGCGACCAAACCCGGCAGCGGCCATCGACTCTACGTCTGGAAGCGGGAGAAAACGGAGAAGAAGTAACCGGCGCGGGTCACTCCCCGATGTCCTCGTTCCACAGCTCGGGGTGGTCGCGGATGAACTCCGCCATCAGCCGGATGCAGTCCGGGTGCTGCACCACCTCCACCGCGACGCCGCGGGAGCGGACGTAGTCCTCCGGCCCGCGGAACGTCCGGTTCTCGCCGACGACGATCCGCGGGATGCGGTAGAGCAGGGCGGCGCCGCTGCACATGTCGCACGGCGAGAGGGTCGAATAGAGGACGGCCCGGCGGTAGTCGCGGGCCGTTAGCCGGCCGGCGTTCTCCAGCGCGTCCATCTCGGCGTGGAGGGTGGTGCTGCCCTTCTGTACCCGCCGGTTGTGGCCGCGGCCGACGATGCGGCCATCGATCGCCAGGACCGAGCCGATCGGGATGCCACCCTCGCGGCGGCCCTGTTCGGCCTCCTCGAGGGCGGCGCGGAGGAAGGGGTCGTCGGTTGAAACAGGCATGGCGCACTACCGATCCCGCTCGGCGGAGCCTCGCGGCTGAACACCGTCTAGCCGCGAGGCTGCGCCGAGCGCGCGTTGCCGTCACTTCAACATCTTGATCTCGATATTCCGGAACACGATCGGTGCCCCCTCCGACTGGAGCAGGATGTGCCCCCGGCCCATCTCGGCGTGCGTGCCGGTGTTGACGTGGTGGCCGTTGATCACCGACTTGATCGTGTCGCCCTGGCAGGTGATCTCGTACTGGTTCCACTCGCCGACCGGCTTCTCGACCTGGTGGCGGACGGCCTCGTACTTGTCCCGCCCCCGGTTGTCCTTGCCGTCGAGCTTCTTCCACGACTCGCCGATCCGCAGGTAGTGGCGGGCCTGGTTCGGGTCCTGGCGGCCCTCGACGTTCGGGACCGTCATCTTGAACCCATCCACCAGCCAGAAGTCGCCGGCCTGGCCGGACTGGAGCTGGCACTCGACGCCCTTCGGCCAGATCTTGTCCGGCCCGGACACGTGGACGAACACCCCGCTGTTACCCGGCTTCTCCGGGAACCGCCACTGCACCCGTAGGACGTAGTCGCCGTACTCCTTGTCGGTGAGCAGGTAGCCGAGCGGCTTGCCGGCGCAGTGGATTTCGCCGTTCTGGATCGTCCACACCTTCGCCGGGTCGGCGTCTTTGGCCCTGGGATCGAGGAACGTCTTCCAGCCGGTCAGGTCCTTGCCGTTGAACAGCGCGGTGTAGCCGGCCGACGAATCGTCGGCCCGGCCGGGAGCGGCCAGCGCGGCCGCGAGGCCAACGAGGGCCGCGGCCAGGAAGGGGGTGCGTGTCACGAGTCTGCTCCTCAGGTGGCGGGTTTCGGGTCCGGGTGCCATTCTAATCAGTAGGCGGACCGTTCGGACACGTCCGCCGTCGAATCGCCGAAACCCCTTTTCGCCCTTTCGTTTGGCACACGATTCGCCCAAAACGACGGGCGGATCGGCCTCCCCAACCCGGCCGTGCTCGGAAACCTTGCGCACCGGCGACCCACCCCCGTGGGCGCCCCGCCCCGGTGACCCGCGATACTCGGTCCTGCTGCGCCATGGGCGTCCTCATCGTTGACGACTCGATCGAGACGTGCCGGTCCCTGAAGGCGATCCTGGAAACGGCCGGGTTCGGGTTCGTCAGCATGGCCTATTCCACCCTGCAGGCGTTCCAGCTCCTCGGCATGGCCCCGGGCGGCGACCCGCTGCCGTCGCCGGACGCGATCTTGCTGGACCTCTGCATTCCGCCGGTGGATGGCGTTCAGGCGTGCCGGCTGATCAAGTCCCGGGAGGAATACCGGGACGTGCCGGTGATCATGATGACCGGGTGGGACACGACCGGCCAGCTGCAAGCGGCGTTCGCCGCCGGGGCGTTCGATTACCTGACCAAGCCGATCGACCCGCCGGAGCTGCTCGCCCGGCTGCACTCGGCCGTCAACGTGACCCGGGAGTTGCGGCGGCGGATGGAGCGGGTCGAGCGGCTGTTGGAGGTGCAGAAGCGGACGGCGGCCGAGCTGGAGGCGCTGCGGTGCCTGGCCTGCCAGGACGAGCTGACGGGCACGGCCAACCGCCGGCACTTCAACGAGCTGCTCCGCCAGGAGTGGTCCCGAGCCTTGCGGGACGGGGTGCCGCTGGGCCTGCTCATGGCCGACGTGGACCACTTCAAGAAATACAACGATACCTACGGCCACCCGCTCGGCGACCTGTGCCTGCGGCAGGTGGCGGACGCCCTCCGGGCGGCCTTACGGCGGCCGGGGGACCTGCTCGCCCGGTACGGCGGGGAGGAGTTCGCCGTGCTGCTGCCGCATACGCCGACGGCCGGGGCGGTGGCCGTCGCCGAGGCGATGACCCACCGACTGGCCGAGCTGGCGCTGCCCCACGCCGCGGCGCCGGTCGGCGTCGTGACCGTCAGCGTCGGCGCGGCGTCGCTCACGCCGACGGCCGGCGGTAGCGGCCCGGGGGCGCTGCTGCAGGCCGCCGACCGGGCGCTGTACGAGGCGAAGTGGGGCGGCCGCAACCGCATCTGCCAGGCAGACCCGGTGCCGGCCGCGCACGCCGTAGATGAGCCCGACGCACCCTCCCGCACCCGCATGGCGGACCGGGAAATGACGCAACTGTCCGCCCGCTCGGCCGGCCGCGCATCCACGGACACCCCGTAGTGCTGGGGTGGTCCTTCATGGTTTCCTCACAATTATGATTGACAGCCCGGCGGGGACGCTGCACGATAGTGCGGACTCGCTTTCTCCCCAAGAACCGTCGCCGCACCTTCACCCGCCGGCCGGTCCCCGGCAGCTGGGGGATGGGATGTCCTACCAAAACCTGCCCGACCCGCGCCCCATCGGCGTGCGGCTGGCGCTCGGCCCGCTGCCGCGGTGGGCGGCGCTCAGCGTCACCACCGTCCTGTATGGACTGGCCCTGGCCGGGGCGGCCGCGGCGGTCGTCCGTCTGATGAAGGGCGGCCCGGATTCAGTCACCGCGGCCTGTGGTGTGGTCGCCGTCCTGGGGCTGCTCGCGGCGGTCCACTACACCCTGGCGATCCGCTGGGCCGACCTCCAGAAGATGTGGCCGCGGCGGCGGTCCCACCGCCGGCACCGGGTGTCGCGCTGACCGCCGCCCCGATCAGATGCCGTATTCCTTCGCGGCCTTGTGGCCCTCGTCAATGAGCTGATCCAGCTGCTGCGCTGTCGGCTTCTCCGACGGCACGCCGCCGGCCGGCACCTGCAGCCCGGACACCCACGCCACCGCGTTCAAGAGCAGCGTGCGGAAGTTGTCGTCGGCGAGGTTGGCGTGGACGTGCAGGCCGGTGAACCCGAACCCGCGGCCGCCGCCGTTGGGCCGCTCGTAGGCCCAGGCCAGGTGCTGCGGCTTGCCCGCCGCGACCTCCGCGGCCACCGCCGGGTTGTTGCCCCGCTCGGACGGCCCCTTGCCGTGCAGCGTACTCGGCGGTGGCACGGCCGACAGGATCGGCGTCACCCCCGCCATGCCCTCGACGAACCGCATGTGGTAATACCACTCGTCGGTGACGCGGAACGGCTTGACGCCCCGGGTCACCGGGTGCTCCGGCAGCGACTTGAACTCCGGCGTCCAGAACGGGTTGACCGACCAGAACGTCTCGAAATACCCGCCCATCCATTTCAAGAAGGCGTCCCCCTGCTCGCCCTTGTTGACCTCGACGGCGTAGTGGATGCCCATGAACCCGGCCCCGCGATCGACGGCGGCCCGGATGGCCGGGTTGACGGCCGACCCGCCGTGGTTCAGGAGCACGATCACGGCGTCGGCGTGGGACAGGTCCTTGGGCCAATGGTCCTTCGTGTGGACGACGGCATAGGCCGAGTCGGGGTAGGCGGCGTTGATGGCCCGGGCCAGCAGCATGGCCCCGGCCAGAAACTCGTGGTTGCCGCGGGCCCCGTGGCTGCCCGTGTCGGCGACGAAGACGATCTTCTTGACGGACTTGGGGGCGGCCTTCTGGGCGGCGAAGTCGAAGACGTCCTTGTCGGCGGCGGCCGCGGGCAGGGCGGTCGCGGCGGCGAGGATGGCGGCGAGGACGGGTCGCATGGCGGGTGGGGTCCGTGGTATCAGGGCTTCGGGCCCGGGTTTGCGGCCGGGGTCGGGTCGTGGATGATGTACATCCCGGCGTTCGGGTCGTCCGCCGGGGGTTGCTCTGGCGCGAAGGTGCTCACGGCGTCCGCGCAGACGCCGATGGCCACGACGACGAGCAGCAGGACCCCGAGCAGACGGCCGAACGCCGCCCAGGTGACGTCCGTCCGGCCGCGGCCGGAGTTGGGGTCGTAATCCGCGGCGAGCCGTGAGAGACGCCCGGTCGGCCGACCCCGGCGGTGCGGGCCGCTCGGGCGGCGATGTGGCCACCTGCGGTGCGACCCGAACAGCCCGCGGACGACGCTGGCCGGGACCCACTGGCCCATGCCGTCCCGCCAGACGAGGTCGTTCGGCAGCAAGGTGCCCGCCAGGGCCTGCCGTTGCAGGCGGCGGTAGGTGAACGGGCCAAGTCGCTCGCCGTCGCGCTCGTAGAACCAGTTCGCCATGGCGGATTCCCCCGGAGGTCGGAACCCGGACTCTGGCCGAACCGCCATCATCCCCCGGCGGGGCGCGAAATGCAACGGGTGACCCGGCCGCGCGTCAGACGCCCGCGTCCGGGGCCCAGCCGGCGCAGGTGCCGGTGCGGTGTGACTCGGTGAAGTGCCGCCGACAGAGGGGGACGTACCGCTCGTTGCCGCCGATCTCGACCTGCTGGCCGGCCCGCTCCACGGCCCCGACGGGCGAGACGCGGACGACCATCGTCGCCTTGCGGCCGCAGAAGCAGATCGTCTTCAGCTCGGTGAGCGTGTCCGCCCAGGCGAGCAGGGCGGCGCTACCGGGGAAGAGTTCGCCCCGGAAGTCGGTCCGCAGGCCGTAACACATGACGGGAATGTTCGCCTCGTCCACCACCCGACTGAGCTGCCGCACCTGCTCTGCCGCGAGGAACTGCGCCTCATCCACCAGGATGCAGTGCGGCGATTCGGGCGGGCACAACTGCCAAAAGTCGGTTTCCGGATCGAACCGGCGGGCGTCCGCGCCGAAGCCGATGCGGGAGGCGATGCGGCCGCCGGCCCGGTCGTCCAGGCGGGCGGTGAACATCATCGTCCGCATGCCCCGCTCGGCGTAGTTGTGCGACGCCTGCAGCAGGGCGGTCGATTTGCCGGCGTTCATGGTCGAGTAGTAGAAGTACAGCTTCGCCATGTCGCTCCGTCCGCGCCGGGCGGCAGGATGGGGGAAATGCGCCGGAATCAGGCGTCGGGGCCGTTACGGTCCCTGTCATGATATCGGCCGTGCGGCGGGCTTGCGTTAGCGCCACGGCCGCCGGCTGCGTCACGGCCTCGAATTGGTGTCCGCCAGCTGCTTCCGCCAGGCCGCCAACTGGGACTCGAAATTCCCCGCGCCTTCGGCCAGGGTCCGCACGCCCTCGCGGCGGGCGATCCGCTCGTACCGGTCCAGCACCGCGGCGTAGTCCTTGCCGACGAACGCCGGGCCGCGGGCCGCCCTGACGTACAGGATCGGCAGTTCGGCCCGCTCGACCTTGCGGACGGTCGCCGCGTCGCCGCCGGCCAACGCCGCCGCCCGCGCGAAGATGGCCGTGGCCCGGTCCAGGAACTCCCGGGACAGGAACGGGTGATCCACGCCGTAGCGGATGCCGCCGGCCGGTGCGGCCAACTCCGCGGCGTGCGCCTTCGCCGTGTCCGCGAGCAGCTTCTCGTACTCGGCGATGGCGGGCGCCGCCGGGTCGTAATGGCCGTAGATGAAGTCGACGGCCAGCTCGTTCTCGTCCCGCGTGGGGTCCCACATCAGTTTCGCGGCCACCCACGATTTCAGCTCATCCCGCTCCGCCGGGCCTTCGTACCCGCCCTCCAGCATCACCCCCTCGGCCTTGTTCTTCACCCAGAAGCGGATGTTCGCGGCGATCACGTCCAGGTTCGGCATTGGCGCCAGGTAGTGGCTGAAGTTCACGGTGTAGTCCCAGACGTAGATGCGGTCGTGCGCCGCCCAGGCGCGGATCAGGTCTGCCACCGGGCACCGCTCGGCCGGGGTGAACGGCCGGCCCCAGACGCCGACCGTGTCGTTACACAGACGGACGGCCACGTTTTTCCGCGGCCGGGCCGTCTTCGGGATCGGCAGCGTTTCCAGGTATGCCAGCGTGTCCACGGTGACGCGGGGGAATTGCTTCTCCACGGCCGCGGCCACCTCGTTGACCAGCAGCAGCTGGTTGGCCATGTCCGACCCCTCGGCCGTCCGCAGCTTCGTGCACTCCGGGCAGTGGCAGACGTCTTGCACGTCCACCTTCGAGACGGAGACGATCTCGGCGTGCGGGTTCTTCTTCAGCACGTCGACGACGGCGGCCGTGGCGATCTTGCGGACCTCGGGGTTGGACGGACACAGCTGGACCGGCACCCGCTTGCCGGCGGCGTTGACCTGGAAGTACTCGGGGTGGTCCTTGAAGTACTTCTCGGGCGGGACGAGGGCGTGGTGCGTGTGGACGAACAGCCCGCCGTAGTCCACATGCCCGCCGGCCGCCTCCGAGACCGCCGCGCCCGGCGCGTTGGTGCGGTTGCGGAGGGACCAGTCGGGGTCGAAGGCGCAGGCGTAGTACGGGTCGCGGAGCTTCAGCCGCGGGGCGTATCGCCGCGGCACGGGCGCGACGCGGAGGGTGGCTGCGTGCGGCAGGCGGGCCTCGCCGCGGACGTACCAGCGGCAGCCGAGGTCCTCCTCCAGCAGCGCGTAAGCGGCGTTGACCACGCCGCGGCCGGGGCCGCCGGTCAGGACGAGGTCAGGGCCGTCCAAGGCGATGCGGTATTCCTCGTCGGCGAATTGCGGATCGGTCGCGATGCGGATGACGGGGCCGGCGGGCGGGGCGGAAGATGCGTCGAGGCGGCCGCCGGTGATTTCGGCGAGCCAGTGTCGCAAGTCGTCGGCCGCCTTCCGCTCCGGCGGCGTGGGTCGCGGCGGCAGGCCGATCGCATACCGCGGCCGGCCGGCCTCGACGAGCGTCAGTTCCGGCCCCGGCGGTCCTTGCGGCTTGAGGCTATTCCGCCAGCCGGTCGCGGGTTGGGCCGCCGCCGGGCCCGTCACGAGCAGAAGCACCACCGGCACCAAACGCGTCGTCATGACGATTCCTCTGGCGGACAACTGCCGTCAGCTGGCGCGCAGCCGCCGCGGCGAAAACCGCCACCGCGCACCGACCCGGGCATACCGCGGGGTCAGTGTAGGGAGTGATGTGGGTCGGCAAGGCCGCCAGCTGGAGCTTCGGTGGTGGGGCGGAGCGGTGTACGAACCGCGGTGCCAGAGACGAGAATGGTCGGCAGATGTGGAAACAAGTGCGGCCCGGCGGGTAGTCAAGCCGCCGGGCCGCAGTCCCTTCCCCATTCCAGGGGCACCCAACCCTACGTCACGTTCGGCCGACGTGCAACCGGCCGATCGGTCGGGTCAGGGGGTGTATCCGGAGAGGAAGAGGCGCTGGACGAACTGGTTGAGGTCCAGCAGGTCCACGTCGCCGTCCCCCTCGAAGTCGAAGGCCGGGTTGTACACCGGCGGCCCGGCCTGACCCTGGACGCCGAACAGGGCCGGCACCAGGGGGTTCAGGTCCAAGAGGTCCACGTCGCCGTCCCCGTCCACGTCCCCGAACAGGCGGTGTGTGGCGAACACCTTGTCGCCGCCCGCGAGCCCGTCCCCGTCCCCGTCCAGGGCCAGCCCGTTCGCACCCGTCACGGCGGCACCGGCAACCGTCAGCGTGTAGATACCGTCGGTCAGCGACGGGTTGGCGCCCGGGGCCGTGTTCGCCGCCTCCGTCAGCGGGCCGGAGAAGGTCAGGATGACGACCGTCCGCCCCTGGCCGTCGGTGGACACCGTCGTGGCCAGGCCGACATTCCCGGTCGGTCCGGTCGGACCCGTTCGGGCCAGCTGGACAGCGGCCGTCGCGTCGCCGCCGGCGAACGTGACCGCCCCGGAGAACGTGACCGCCAGCGACCGCACCACCGACCGCTGCACGTTCCCGTCGTTCACCTGGACGTCGGCCACCGTCACCGGCGCGGTCGCCGTCAGGACGACGTCGTTGCCGTCCCCGCCGTGGTAGCTGATGGTGAAGTACTGTCCGCCGGCCAGGAACGCCGTTCCTTCGGGCAGCCCGGCGAAGGTGCCGACGACGGCGTCCGTCCCGTCGTTGTCGACGACCTCGAACGGCCCCGCGGCGCTGGCCGTGAACGCCGGCGTCACGTTCAAGGTCGCTCCGGTCAGGTTGACCGTGCCGGTCACCCGCACCTGGTCGTAGCCGGTGCCGGCCGTCGTGCCGTTGAGCTGCGCTGCCAACGTCCCGCCGGACGGGAACGACAGGTTGCCGGTGGACAGCTGCCCCGGCCCGCCGGACCCGGGGTCGACGGTGCCATTCACGGCCAGCGGCGCCGCGATCGAGCCGCCGCCGCCGAGCGTCGCGCCGGCCGCGACCGACACGCCGCTGGTGCCCGTTAGCAACCCGTTCACCAGGAGCGTGCCGGCCGTCAACGTCGTCGCCCCGGAGTAGGTGGCACTCCCGGGCAGGGTCAGCGCCCCTGTCCCGGCCTTGGCCAGACCGCCGGTGCCGGTGAGGACGCCGTCGAACTCCGTGCTGGTGGAGTCGCCGCCGGCCGTCAGGGTGACGCCGTTGAGGACCACGATCGCGTTGGCGACCGAGCCGGCGAGCGAGCCGAACGCAACCGGCCCCTGCTGGAGGAAGAGCGTGACTTGCTTGTCGAGGTCGACCGCCTCGCCGAAGTTGCCGCTGCCGGCCCCGAAGTCGCCGTTGACGACCACGGTGCCGCCGACGGGGGCCGCCGCGATGGCGGCGTTGACCGAGCCGAAGGCGTTGACGCCGACCGTGCCCGACTGGCTCCCCGCCGCCGCCGGATCGACGTCGGTGATCGCCGTCCCGTCGGCCAGCCCCGCCCAGCGGCTGTCGGCGTACATCGGCGTGGTGAAGCTGACCGCGGCTGAGGCGATGCCGTTGGCGACGACTTGCAGTGAATAGGTGCCCGGCGGCAGGGTCGCCGGCAGCTGGAACTGCGTCGTGACCGGCGTGCTGCCGGTCGCCACGCCGGTGTTGTTCCAGTTGAACGACCGGGCGTAGTAGACCGTCCCGCCCGCGCTGGTCAGGCGGACGATCGGGTAGTTGCTCGACATCTCCGCGTCGTCGCCGTAGCTGGCGCCTTCGGAGAGGCCGTTCAGTTGGGTGCCGGTCAGCGTGTAGGTCAGGCCGCCGTTGTAGGCGGTGCCCGAGATCGTCGGCCGCCAGGCGGCGTTCGGCCCGCCGTCCGGCGTGTACTCCCAGAGCTGCCGGCTGGACGTGCTCATCAGGACGTCGCCGTTGGGCAGGACGAGCATCCGGTCGAGGAACGCGCCGTTGCCATTCAGGAGGCTGGTGAGCGCCGACGGGAAGGTCGTGTTCGCGGAGGTCTGCTGAGTGACGGTGTTCGCGACCGGGTCGAAGTCGAAGAGCTGCGTCGGTTGGGTGCCGATCGGCGGGGCCACGTCGGCGGCGTAGATCACGTGGCCGTTGGGCAGCACCGCGCCGGGCGCGTCGTCGGCGCCCTTCCCGTTGGGCGTGACCGGCCCGGCCGCCCACGTGTTGGTCGCCGGGTTGTACAGGGCCGTGTTGCTGTTGGCGCCGATCTGGAAGACGCGCCCGTCCGGCAACAGGAACCCCGGCCCGAGTTCGTCGCCGATCGACGAACTCGACAGCGCCACCGGCACCGTCCCGGCATCCACCCACGTGCCGGTGGACGGGACGTAACGCTGGGCGTGGCCGACCCCTTGCGAAATGCTGGAGAAGATGTCGTAGGACAGGATGCTGTGGTCCGGCAGTAGGACCCAGGTTTCCTCGTCGCTCTGGTCGTTGCGGAGCTTCGTCCCTGTCTGCGTCCAGGTATTGGCCGTCGGGTCGTAGATGTACGTCTGGGGGCCGGAGATGTACCCCGCCAGGACCCGCCCGTCGGGCAACATCTCCGTGGGGTCATCCCCGAAGTGTGTGTGCGGGAAGTTGGTGATCGAGGACCACGTGTTCGTCACCGGGTCGTAGATCTCGCCGGTGTTGGTGAAGTTGGCGGAGCCGCTCGCACCGCTGTATTCCCCGCCGAGGATGAAGACCTTGCCGCTGGGCAGGACGTTGGAGGCGAAGAACAGGCGGGGCGTACTCATGGCCGCAAGGGTGGTCCAGGTGCCGTTGATGTAGCTGCCGCTGGCGTCGGGCGTCAGCCGGTACCAGCGGCTGGAGGTGTTGTCAGACCCCCCCTGGACCATGACGGTGCCGTCGGACAGCAACATCATGGCCTGGGCGCCGGCGGAGTTGGGGATCAGCGTGGCCAGCGGCGTCCAGGCGGCCGGCACGTCCCTGGTTTCGAGCCGTTCGACGCCCAGCGCCGGGCGCTGCCGCGCGGGACGACGGCCGCGGTCGGTGCCGGACCACCGGCGCGACCGGTTCAGGAAAGACAGGACCAAGAGGCGCTCCCGGATCGTGTGGAGGATACCCGGTCAACCCGGAGTTGACGGATGAAGCTTGACCGTGTTCCGCGACGGGGGGACGCGACAGCGCCGGCCGACGGCGAGGGACCGCCCGCCGCCGGGCGTCGGAGCTGGATCGACTTGATTGTAGCGGCCGATCGTGGGGCCTTCAACCGGCGGGCCGCCGGAAAGCTCGGGCGACCGCGGCCCGGCCATCCGTCAGTCCACCATTTTTTTTGGAACTGGACCGTTGCCCGCCGCCGCCGGCCGTGCTAGCGTTTCAGTCACCATGCCTTCGACCGCCTGCCCGTTCTGCCTAGTCCCGGCCGCCGTCGCCGACCTGGAAGCGGTCTGCGAACGGTGCAACTACCGCTGGCCATGCCTGCCGCCCCCGACCCGGCGCCGGACCGGCCTGCGCGCCGCGATCATCGTCGGGGTCGTCGGCGTCGTTCTGGTCGCCGCCCTGGCAGGCCTCATGCTGGCACAACTCTGAC
>DASXAN010001004.1:0-3474 GCA_036406755.1 Gemmataceae bacterium | reverse complement strand
CGCGGCGGGGCGGCCGTGACGGCCGCCCCGCCGGGGCTACAAAGACCGGCGGCCCTCTTTGTTGTACTCAGTGACGAACCTACGATCGGACCACCCATGCGCCGTCCTCTGCTCGCCACCCCGCTCGCCCTCCTCCTCGCCGTCGCCGTCCGCGGGCAGGCCCCCGAGCCGTTCCGCGCGCCGGCCGACCGGCCCGTGGACGTCAAGCACATCCGCCTCGACCTGAAAGTCGATCTGCCGAACAAGACCGTGGACGGGGTCGCCACCCTTACCCTCGAATCCCTCCGCCCGGTCACCAGCCTCGCCCTCGACGCCGTGGACTTCGAGGTCAAGAAGGTCACGCTGGCCAACGGCGACAACGGCGGCACCCCGATCCCCTTCAGCCACGACGGCAAGCACCTGAACCTGGACGTGGATTGGCCCGCCCACCGCGACGCCACCGTCCGGATCGAGTACCGCGTCCGCGACCCGCGGGAGGGGCTGTTCTTCTTCCACCCGTCCCCGGCCGAGCCGGACGTGCCGTCCGTCGTCTGGAGCCAGGGCGAGCCGACCACCAACCGCTACTGGTTCCCCTGCCTCGACAACCCCAACCAGAAGCAGACGACGGAACTCGTCGTCACCGCCGCGGAGGGGTTCGAGGTGCTCTCCAACGGCAAGCTCGTCGGCAAGAAGGCCAACGGCGACGGCACCGCCACCTGGCACTGGTCCCAGGACAAGCCGCACGCCGCCTACCTCGTCACCCTGGTCGTCGGCAAGTTCGACGTCGTCCGCGACGACTGGCGGGGCAAGGAGGTCAGCTACTACGTCCCCGTCGGCCACAAGGCGGACATCGCCCGCAGCTTCGGCCGGACGCGGGAGATGCTCGACGTGTTCTCCCGTAAGTTCGGCATCGACTACCCGTGGGACAAGTACGCCCAGGTTGTCGTCGAGCAGTTCACGGCCGGGGGCATGGAGAACACCACCGCCACCACGCTCAACGACTACGCCCTGCTCGACGAGCGGTCGCTCCTGGACGGCGACGTGGACGGGCTGGTGTCGCACGAGCTGGCCCACCAGTGGTGGGGCGACCTGGTGACGTGCAAGGACTGGGCCCACATCTGGCTCAACGAAGGGTTCGCCAGCTTCATGGAAGTGGTCTGGGACGAGCACCGCCACGGCCCGGACGGCGCGGCCCTCAACCTGTCGCAGAAGCTGCGGGCGGCCACCGCCGGCGGCAAGTCCCGGCCGATCGTGGACCGGCGGTACCCGAACCCGGACAGCATGTTCGACGCCCGGGCCTACCCGAAGGGGGCGTGGGTGCTGCACATGCTCCGCCGGCAGCTCGGGGAGGACGTGTTCTGGCGGGGCATCCGCACCTACGGCAACGAGAACCGGTACAAGAGCGTCGAGACCAGCGACTTCCGCAAGGTCATGGAGCGGGTCAGCGGCAAGAACCTGGAGCGGTTCTTCTACGACTGGACCGAGCGGCCCGGGCACCCGGTCCTGACCGTCACGCCGACGTACCTGGCCGACTCCAAGCAGCTCCGCGTGGCCGTCAAGCAGACGCAGCCGGGCGAGGCGTTCCACTTCCCGCTGCCGGTCGCGGTACAGTCGAGCTCTCCGTCTCGTTCGGTGCCGTCTGATCCGGCGAAGCCGGACGACTTTACAGTGCGAACCCAATTCACCATCTCCAAATCCGGGCCTATTGCGGACGTGACGGAGAAGGAGCAAGTCTTCTTCTTTAATTGCCCCGAACGACCTCAGATGGTCCTGATCGACCCGGACCTGACGGTGCTGTGCGAGCTAACCGAGGACAAGGGCCACGACCTGTGGCTCAACCAGCTCCACGACGCGCCGACCGTCGCCGCCCGGTTGGCCGCGGCCAACCACCTCGGCAAGAGCAACCGGCCGCAGGACCGCGACGCCCTGGCGGCCGCGCTGAAGGACGAGAAGTTCTGGGGCGTCCAGGTCCGCATCGCCGACGCGCTGGGCCAGACCGGCGGCGACAAGAGCCGGGACGCGCTGGTCGCCGGGCTGAAGCTGCCGGACGCCCGGGTGCGGCGGGCGTGCGTGAAAGCGCTAGGCACGTTCCGCCGCGACGCGGCGGCCACGGCGGCCCTGAAGGCCAAGCTGAATGAGGGGGACGCGAGCCTGGAGGTCGAGGCGGAGCTGTTGCGGGCGTACGCCCACACCCAGCCGCCGGACGTGGTCGCCGTGCTGACGCCGTTCCTGGCCAAGCCGTCGCGGCAGGAGGAGATCCGGGCGGCGGTCATCAACGGGCTGGCCGCCAGCCAGGACCTCTCGGCCCTGGACACGCTGATCGCCTGGTCGCAGCGGGGCAAGCCGCTGCGGGTCCGCACGGCCGCCCTGAACGGGCTGGCCGAGCTGGCCCGGACGGCCAACCCGACCGACCAGCAGCGGAAGCGGGTCGTGACGGCCGTGGCGGCGGCGCTGGAGAACGAGGGCCGGCGGGTGCGGTCGGCCGCCGTGCGGGCGCTGCGGGAGCTGGGCCAGTCGGCGGCGGTGTCGCTGCCGGCGTTGGAGGCGATCGCCCGCCACGACCCGGACGGGCGGGTGCAGGAGCTGGCCAAGGCGGCCGTCGAGGCGGTCCACGCCAACACGCCGGCCCCGGTCGAGCTGACCCGGCTGCGGGAGGAGCTGGACCGGGTGCGGAAGGCCAACGAGGCGCTGCAAGAACGGCTCGACCGCTTCGAGCGGAAGCGGTAAGGGGGACTCACCACGGAGGCACAGAGGCACAGAGAAGACGAGACTCAGAGAAGGACGAAACAAGATGTGTCTTGTCTTCTCTGTGCCTCCGTGGTCAATCCGTCTCCTTGTCCGGTTCCGGCGGCGGCGGGTATAGTGGAAATGCCTGTCGGCCATCATCCGAGGATTCCGAATATGACGATTCGCCGCCGTTGGTTCGCGGCCGCCCCGCTCGCCCTCCTGCTCGGCACCGCCGCAGTCATCGCCCAGGCGCCCGGCGGCGGGTACAACGTCGTCCCCGCCCCGCCCCGGGTCAACGTGCAGGACAAGGAGGACACCTGGGTCCTCGACTTCCAGTTCAAGAGCCCGCGGGTGTTGACGGTGGACATCCCCGGCCGCGGCCGCAAGACCGTCTGGTACGTCCGCTACGAGGTGTGGAACCGGACCGGGGCCCCGCGGTACTTCATCCCCGACTTCCGCCTGATCGCCGGCGACAAGGTGTTCCACGACCAGGTGATGCCGAAGGTGCAGGAAGAAATCGCCAGGACCGAGGACCCGACGGGGTTTTACAAGATCAAGGACTCGGTGACGATCGCGGCCAAGCCGATCCCGCCGTCCAAGCCGGACGCCAACCCGATCTACGTGACCGGGGTGGCCATCTTCCCGGACGTGGTCGAGACGATCCCGGACGTGACGCAGTTCATCATCCAGGTGATCGGCCTGTCCAACGGCTGGCAGGAGGACCCGAACACGCACCTGATCCGCCGCAAGACGCTGCAGCTGAACTTC
>DASXAN010001003.1:0-15143 GCA_036406755.1 Gemmataceae bacterium | reverse complement strand
CGACGCCGCTGTTCGGCGTGGACGGCCTGACCGTCTCTGCCGCCGTCTCGGTCGTCCCGCCCGGGGGCGGTAACCCGACCGGGACCGTGACCTTCTACGACGGGACCACGGCCCTCGGGACGACCGACCTGATTTCCGGGGCCGCGTCGCTGGCGCTCGGGCCGACCGCCCTGGCGGCCGGGCCGCACACGATCCGCGCCGTCTACGGCGGTGACGACAACTTCCTGGGCAGTGACTCGACGACCTCCGTGAACGTCCTCGCCCCGTCCGCCATCCAGGGGCTCGCGTACGTCGATTTCAACAACGACGGCCAGGTGGATTTCGGCGAGCGGGCTGTCGCCGGCGTGACCGTGATGCTCACCGGGACCGACGACCTCGGCCACGCGGTCAGCCGGGTGGTTCAGACCGACGCCGACGGCGTCTACGCCTTCGTCAACCTGCGGCCGAGCAACGTCGCCGGTTACACGGTCACGGAAACCCAGCCGGCCGGGCTGCCCGACGGCCGCGACACGCCCGGCACGGTCAACGGCGTTCCCACCGGCACCGCCGCGATCAACGACACCTTCGCGGGGGTCGTCCTGGCGCAAGGCGGGTCGTTCGCCGAGAACTACAACTTCGGCGAACGGCCGGCCGCGACCGGCGGCGTGACCCACGGCCTGACGGCCACCATCGGCTACTGGCAGAACTGCAACGGCCAACGGCTCATCACCGCCCTCAACGGCGGCGCGACCGCGACGCAGCTCGGCCACTGGCTGGCCGTGACCTTCCCCAACATGTACGCGGCCCTGGACGGCAAGACCAACGCCGAGGTTGCCGCGTTCTACAAGGGGCTGTTCGCCCGGACCGCACACACCGCCCCCGGCGGCCCGCCGAAGGTGGACGCCCAGGTGATGGCCACCGCCCTGGCGGTCTACGTCACCAACCAGTCGCTGGCCGGGACGACCGCCGCCGCTTACGGCTTCCACGTCAGCGCCACCGGACTCGGCATGCGGACGGTCAACGTCGGCTGCAAGGGTGCGGCATTCGGGGTCGCGAACAACTCCACCGTCTCGGTGATGGACCTGCTGTTGGCGGTGAGCGCCCGCGCGCACAACGGCCTGCTCTACGACCTGAACGGCAACGGCCGGATCGACGGCGCGGAAGCCGGCGACCGGACGATGGCCAACGACGTCTTCACCGCGATCAATGAGGCCGGGGACATTTGAGTCCGACGCGCCGCGGTCGAGCGCGCGGGGGAATGGCCAGAGTCGGCCACTGCGACCGTGATTCGACCGGCGGCGGACCAGCGCGAGAGCGCCGCAGCACTCGCCCTGCCCCGTGGCGGGCCGGCGGCGGGCGCAGTAGGCTGAGCCGAGCCCAACGGGTTTAGGCTGAGTGGAACACCGTGGCGAGTTTGTCCGCGCTGGGCCGTGTCGCGGCCCGGCTTGCCCTGGGAGTCGCGTGCGGGTGCGCGGGGTGGGCCTGCGCCCTTGTCGTGGCCGTCGTGCTTGCTACCGTCGGTTACGGCGGCGTTGACGAGGCGCTGCGCGGACTCGGCCGAGCGGGTTCACAACGGGCAATGATGGCCTTCTCAGCAGCGAGTCTCGGGTCCATCGTCTGCGGACTCATTTGCGGGGCCGTGGCCGCGGCGCGCCCGCCCCGCCGTGGCTGGGCATGGCGATCCGCCTTGCCGGCGTGCGCCGTGGCCCTAGCCGTCGGCGCTGCCAGCGGGACGCTCATCGGCGGACAGTTCGCCGGGCCGGATGATGCATACATCTATACGGCGTTGGGCCTGAGCGCGCTGGCCGCCGCGGTCGGGGCCGCGGTTTACGCTCGCTTGGCGCGGGCAGCGACCCGCTGATTCCGACAAGCCCCGCACTCCGGCAACCTGTGTCTTTTTGGGGCGGCCCCGCGGGCCAAGAACACAAACTCCCGCGGCCGTCAGAAATCCGCGCCCACGGCTTCGCCACCGGCCCGGGTAGCCAACGCCTCCAGCAGGCTCGTCCCGCCCACCGACTGGTTGCCGGACTGGTACGAAATCGTGCGGACGCTGCCGTCGCCCATGCAGAAGTTGCCGCCGGGGGCGTGAAGCGCCCAGATGGCGTTGAACGCACAGTTGTCATCGACCCGGCCGGGCTTGTAAACCGCCGGGTCCGGGCAGTTCCCGTACTGGCTGGAGCTGTAGATCTTCCGGTCGCCACGGATCGGCGAGAGGCCGTCCTGGACGCAGCACGCGGAGTCCCACCACCCCCACTGGCCGTCGGCCGGCGGCGGCCGCTCGGCCAGCATGATCGTGTTGCTCGTCCCGTCGATCACCGCGTCCGGCGTCACCTTGAGCGCGGCCTTGAGCTTCGAGTCGTCCACGATGATGCCGTCGCCCACGACGTCGTTACTCCCGCCGCCACCCCCGCCCTTGCCCCCGCCGTTGCCCCCGGTGAGGGGCGGACTGGAGTAGACGCCGACGTACCAGGTGAACCCGTAGGCTGCCACCTTGTAGTCCGGGCCCCGGGGGTCGAACGGGCACGCGAACAGGGGGATCGCGTCCTGCACCCGCGCGGTGGGCTGCTCGACGAACGGGGTGATCTCCCTCAGCCAGGACTCGTAGGTGCCGCTGTGCCAGTTGCTCAGGTTGCCCGGCGGGCCTTCGCCGACCGGCGTGGTCCCCCGCGGCCGGACGGTGCAGCGGGGGTAACAGCCGTGGGTGTGCTCGAACGTCAGGCACGCCAGCCCAAGGTTGTGCAGGTTGTTCCGGCACACCGTCATGGTCGCGGCCTCGCGGACCTTCTGCACCGCCGGCAGGAGCAGGCCGATCAGCACGGCGATGATGGCGATGACCACCAGCAGCTCGATCAGCGTGAACCCGCGGCGGGGTCGGGACAGTTCGACGCAGTTGCAATGATCGTCCATGTCACCTCAGCGGTTGGCAGTTTCCGGTTGCAGCTCGGCCGCCCGGGCGAAGTCGCGCCGGGCCGCGGCCGCGTCGCCCAGCTTCTCGGCGCAGCGGCCGCGGTAGACGTAGTTCCAGGCGAAGCCGGGCCGCTGGGCGATGCAGGCGGTCAGGCCTACCCGCGCTTCGCCGGCCCGGTCCTGGCGGAGGGCGCACAGCGACAGGAACAGCCGGGCCGCGAAGTGCCCCGGCTCGGCGTCGAGGACCGCCTCGAAGTCGCGGGCGGCCCCGGCGAAGTCCCGGCGGCGGACGCGGTCCGTGCCGGCCTGCAGCCGGGCCGCGGTTTCGTCGGGCGGGAGTTGGTCCGCCCGGCGGCGGTCGGCGGCCGCCTCGTCGCGGCGGCCGAGTTCGTCCAGGTAGTCCGCCCGCCGGGTGTGGAACAGGCGGGAGGAGAACTCCGCCGTCCCGTCCAGCCGCGCCAGGGCCGCCGCCGCGCCGTCGGCGGTGTGGATCAGCGCCGCGTCGAGCAGCACGAGTTGCTCCCGCTCCCGCCGCCAGGCGGGGTCGTTCGGCAGGGTCAGGTCCAACGCCGCGGCGACCGCCTCCCGGGCCGCCGGCACCCCCGCCGGCCCGGGCGGGTCCAGGAGCAACCCCAGGAGCATCGCCTCGTCCCGCTTCTCGTCGTACTCCCGCGGCGGGACCCGCTGCTTCCACCGCTGGCGATTGACGGCCCGGCGGCTGTGGTCGAGCCAGCCGGCGACGCCCGTCTGGTAGTCCCCCAGGGCCGGCTCGCCCTGGACCTCCACCCACGCCTCCCGGAACCGCGCCTCGGCGACGTCGTCCTCCTCGCGAATGAGCGCCTCCTGCCCCTGGCGGATCAACGACTCGACGTCGGCCCGGGCCCGGGTGATCCGGTCCCGCTCCATCCGATTGCGGACCACGGTCGCCGTGACGCCGCCGACCAGCGCGAGGACGGCGACCGCGATGACGGTGGCGTGGGCCGGGCGGCGGCGGGACCAGTTCCAGGCCCGCTCCCAGGTGGGCGTCGGCCGTGCCATGATCGGCTCCCGGTTGAGGAACCGCCGCAGGTCGTCGGCCAGGGACGCCGCGGTGGCGTACCGGCGGGCCGGCTCCTTGTGCAGGCAGTGCAAGCAGATGGTTTCCAGGTCCCGCGGCACCTTCGGCTGAAACCGCCGCGGCGGCGGCGGGTCGGCCGAGCGGATCTGGTCGAGCGTCTCGACCACGCTGGCGGCCAAAAACGGCACCCGGCCGGTCAGGCACTCGTACAGCAGCGTCCCGAGGGCGTAGACGTCCGTGGCCGGGCCGACGCGGTCATTGCGGCCGGCCGCCTGCTCGGGGGCCATGTACCGCGGCGTGCCGATCGCCTCGCCGGTGCGGGTGGCGTCGCGGGGCGACTCGGCGTCGTCCTGCCGGACGCGGGCCAGGCCGAAGTCCGTGACCTTGGGCGTGAGTGGTGAGTGGTGAGTGGTTGTCCGACGACTCACCACCGACCCGCTCCGCGGGTGCCCCGACTCCACCACTGACCAGCAGGACGTTGGCCGGCTTGATGTCCCGGTGGACGATGCCCCGCTCGTGGGCGTGGTGGACCGCCCGGGCCAGGGTTTCGACCAGTTCGGCGGCGGCCCGCGGCAGGAGCGGCAGCCGCTGCAACCGCTCGGCGAGCGTGCCGCCCTCGGCCAGCTCCAGGGCGAGGAACGGCAGGCCGTCGGCCTCGCCGATCTCGAAGATCTGGACGATGTTCGGGTGCCGCAGCCGGGCGATCGCCTCGGCCTCGGCCCGGAACCGCGCCACCTCCCGCGGCGTCGGCCGGCGGCCCGGCTCGAACATCTTCAGGGCCACGGTGCGGCGGAGCCGGCGGTCCCGGGCCTTGTACACGACGCCCATGCCGCCGCGGCCCAGGACCTCCAGCAGGTCGTAGTTCGGCACGTCCGGCCACGGCGCCTCGGCGTGCGGCGCGTGCTCGGGCCGGGTGTCCTCACCGTTCAGGCGGACCGTCTGCACCAGGAGCGGATCGCGGACGGCCTCGTGGACCTCGAAGTGCAGGGCCAGGGCGTCCCGCAGGTGCGGGAAGCGGGCGGCGTACTCGTCGGCCGCGGCCTCCTCGCCCAACTCCTCCCGCAGGACGATCTCGTTGTAGAGCAGGTCGAGCTGGGCGTCGGGGTCGTCGCGGAGCGGGCACCCGTCCAAGAGCGCCTCGACGGACGGGCGGCGGCCGGCGAGCCACTCGCGGCCCTGCCGGTCGAGGAGGGAGTCCAGCACGTCGCGGGCGGGCTCAGACATCGCCGACATCCCCGAGGCCCAGGCCGGTCATCACCCGGTCCAGGGCCCGGGTGAGTCGTTTCCGCAGCGCCACGCCGGTCCCGCCGAGTTCGCCCGCCAACTCCTCCCACGTCCGCCCGAGCGACCGCTGCTCGGCCAGGTACCGCTCCGGCGGGCCGAGGCGGTCGCGGACCTTCGTCAACAGCTCCTTGGCCGCCACCTGTTCGCCGGGGTCCGACGCGGCATCCGGGACGAACGGGGCGTGGTCGCCGGCCGCGTCCCGGCGGACGTCCCGCCGCGCCGCCCGCAGGCGGTTGGCCTGGTTGACCAACTTGTTGCGGGCGATGGCCGCCAGCAGGTTCAGCAACTGCTCGGGTGAGTCGACCTCGTACTCCCCCAGCGCGGTGCGGACGAAGAAGCTCGCCAGCACCGACTGGCAGATGTCGGTCGAGTCCAGGAGCCGCCGTAAGCTGGCGTCCCGCAGCCGGATGCGGATCACCCGGCGGATGACGCCCTCGTAGCGGCGGACCAGCTCTTGGGCCGCCTCCTGGTCGCGGTCACGGACCCGGCGAATAAGGTCACGAAACTCCGGTGCGTCGGCCACCGCGGTCCTCCCGGCTAAATCGGATGGGGAAGTCCATTTTACCCCCCCACCCATCCTAAAGCCAAGTCGGATTCCGCGGTTGTAAGCCGCCTCACACCCACTGATCAAGAACCTCGGGGGGACGGGACAGGATTTCGGAAAAAGGCCGAATTCGGATTTTCTTGTCCCATTCGCCCGCGGCCGCTGATGGAGACGGCAACGGGCAGTTTGCCAATTCGTTTCCGTCGCACGGTCCGCCAGTGACCCGGAGGTTTCGATGTTCGTATCGTGGGTTCGCCGCCTCTTCCGCCAGCCGTCCCGGACCGTCCGCCGGGCTTGCCGGTCTCAACAGGGCCGGGGTCGTCACGCCTTCCGTCCCGCCCTGGAAGGGCTGGAGCACCGGGACGTCCCGGCGTTCCTGGCCCCCGTGTCGTACGCCGCGCCCAACCCGGCCGGGATCGCGGTCGGGGACTTCAACGGCGACGGCCGGGACGACATGGCGGTCGTCAACCAGGCCTTCGCCGGGTCGGTCACCGTCCTGCTCGGCAACGCCGACGGCACGTTCCAGCCCGGGGTGAGCTACGCCGCCGGGGCCGGCCCGGTGGACGCCACCGCCGGCGACCTGAACGGCGACGGCAAGCTCGACCTGGTGGTCGTCGGCTCGGGGGTGAGCGTCCTGCTCGGCAACGGCGACGGGACGTTCGGGGCGGCGGCCGGCTACGCCGCCGGGCTCGTCACCCACTCGGTCAAGGCCGGCGACTTCAACAACGACGGCCACCTCGACGTCGGCGCGGTGGGCGACAACGGCGCGAGCGTCCTGCTCGGCAACGGCGACGGGACCCTCCAGGCCCCGCTCAACACCGTCGTGTTCGGCAACAACATCAACTTGGTGGTCGGGGACTACGACCACGACGGCAACCTGGACATGGCCACGTCGAACACCACCAGCGTCGGCACCATCAGCGTGATGCGGGGCCGCGGCGACGGGACGTTCTCCCGGGTCGACAGCTACGCCGCCTTCTCCGCCCCGGTGTACCTGGGCGAGGGCGACTTCAACCACGACGGGTACGAGGACTTCGTCGTCCCGAACTCCTACGCCCAGACGTCGATGAGCGTCATCCTCAACAACGGGGACGGGACGTACGCCCCGCCGCACACCTACGGCATCGGCCAGACCGGCGAGGACATCGAGGTCGCCGACTTCAACCTCGACGGCGACGACGACTTCGCCGTCCGCGGCGGGACCGAGTACATGGTCCACCTCGGCAAGGGGGACGGGACGTTCTACCCCGAGGTGACCTACCCGGCGTCGGGCGGGTGGTTCTACCACGGGGCCGAGGGCGACTTCAACGGCGACGGGGCGGTGGACCTGGCCTACCCGAACTTCTCCGGCGGCGTCAACGTCGTGACCAACGACAACGCCGACGCCCAGGACCTGGCCGGGGCCGTCACCTTCCGCGTCACCGCCCCGGCCACGACGACCTCCGGGTCGGTCCTGCCGATGACGATCACCGCGGTGGACGCCAACGGGGACGTCGCCGCCGGGTTCCGCGGCATCGTGTTCATCAAGAGTAGCGACCCGGCCGCGACCACGGCCGCCGGGTACGCCTTCAACCCGGCCGACGCCGGCATCCCGTACGTGTTCACCGCGACCGACGCCGGGTCGCACACGTTCACCGGGGCGATCCGGCTGATCACCGCCGGCGACCAGACGGTCACGGTGTCGGCCCCGAACATGACCCCGGCCACGGCGACCGTCACCGTCACCGGGCAGGTCACGCACCTGGACGTCAGCGGCCCGGCGGCCGCGACCGCCGGCGACACGCTCAGCGTCACCGTGTCGGCGATCGACACGACCGGGGCCGCCGCGCCGGGCTACTCCAGCACGATCCACTTCAGCAGCTCGGACGTGCAGGCCGGGCTGCCGGCCGACTACACCTTCACCGCCGACGACGCCGGCACGCACACCTTCACCGTCACGGTGAAGACGGCCGGGCTCCAGTCGATCGCCGCCCGCGAACTCGGCGGCACGATCGGCGGCGGGGCGAACGTGAGCGTCACCCCGGGGGCCGCGGTCGGGCTGTCCCTCGCCGTCGGCAGCGGCCCGATCGGGTTCGCCCGGCCGGTCAGCATCGTCGCCCGCGACGCCTTCGGCAACGTCGCCACCGGCGACAGCGGTACGGTGAGCCTCACCAGTTCCGACGCGGCGGCCGTGCTGCCGGCCGGCGCCACCCTGGTGAACGGCGTGGCGACGGTCAACGTGACCTTCATGACCGTGGGCACGCAGACGATCACCGCCACCGACGTGGCCGACCCGACCCTGACCGGCACCGTGTCCAGCGACGCGACGCCGCCGGTCCCGACGCAGTTCGCCGTGTCGGGCTTCCCGGCCACCACGGCCGGGGCGGCCAACGCCTTCACGGTGACCGTGCGGGACTCGATCGGCCAGGTGGCGACCGGGTACCTGGGCACCGTCTTCTTCTCGAGTTCGGACGTGCAGGCCGGGCTGCCGGCGAGCTACACGTTCACCGCGGCCGACGCCGGCGTGCACACGTTCACGGCCACGTTCCGGACCGCCGGCACGCAGTCAGTCGTGGCCCGCGGGGTACCCGGCGCAGCCGGGTCGCCCGCCGGGCTGGTGGGCACGGAGACGGGCATCGTCGTGACCCCGGCCGCGTTCGCCGGCCTCCGCGTGTCCACCCCGATCGCCGACCCCGAGGGGATGCTGGTCACCGCCGACGCGGCCATCCCGATCGCCGTCCGGGCGGTGGACGCCTTCGGCAACACCGTCACCGGCTACACCGGGAAGGCGCACTTCACCAGCACCGACACCCAGGCAACCCTGCCGGCCGATTACAAGTTCACGGCCGCCGACGGCGGCGTGCACACGTTCACCGTGGGCCTGCACACGGCGACCAAGTCCGGGGCGTCCTGGTCGGTGAGCGTGGCGGACGCCGCCGTCGCCGCCAGCCTGACGACCGTCCCGGGCTTCGAGGTGACCAACGGCTTGGCCGCCAAGGTCGCCCTGAACGTGCCGTCGAACATCACCGCGGGCACCCCGTTCACCCTCAAGGTGACTGTGCTCGACGCCTGGGGCAACCCGGTGAAGAACTACTTCGGCACGGTCCACTTCGCCGACACGGTCGCGGCCGTCGGGCTGCCGCCGGACTACACGTTCACCGCGGCCGACGCGGGGGTGCACAGCTTCAGCGTCACGCTGACCACGACGGGGAACCAGACCATCTCCGTCACCGACCTCAGTAACTCGTTGCTCAAGGCGAGCACCGCCGTGAGCGTGAGGGCCCCATCCACGGGCGGCGGCGGCGGTGGCGGCGGCGGTGGCGGCGGGGCGACCGGTGGGGGCGGTGGTGGCGGTGGCGGCTCGGGCGGCGGCGGTGGTGGCGGCGGTGGTGGCGGCGGGAAGACTGCCTGAGACACACGTCGGACGAGGAGCGGCAGCCCCGGGTTGGCACCCGGGGCTGCCTTTCTTGCGCAAACGGATCGGCGTCGCGCATCATCGATCTGGCCCCGTCCGCCCCTTGAGCCCCGGTCGGGCTGCTCCCAAAATGACCGGCGGGGGCACGGGCACTACGACCTGCCCGACGACATCATCCTTCGCACAGTCCTGAACCGCCGTAAGAGTCCCGGCGGCTAACCGGGTAGTGGCATACTTTGACCCGCGCGACTGATCTACCGACCTTGACCGTCTAAAATTGCTCCGTCGGGCAAGTCGGCTGATCCCCGGCTGACGCCCGCCCGGCGTTCGCAGTTGCTCCATGCCGCGACGCCGGGCGGGCCGGCCCGATACATGGAGCAGCCCAGCAGTGGCATCCGAACGGCCTTCCCCCTTCACCATTCCCGAACCGGTCTACGTCTTTTCGGAAGGGCCTGCTACCGAGCCGTTGCCCATCCGCCCGCTCGCCTTCCGGCTCCTCATCCAGAATCTTCGGGCCTTTGCTGACTTCTACGAGCAGATGACCCGCCAGATTGAAGCGGCGCGGGGCGTCGAAAAGCCCTACTTCATCGGCGGGAGAGACGCCAACGCGGACGACCTGCGCAAGAAGTTCATGGCAGTCCAAGATATCGACCGAATCCGCGCTCTCACCCTATCGAGGTACGCGGAAGAGTTGACCATCGGGTCGGCCCAAAGGCTACTCGGCGAACTCCTCCAGACGGGCGACGCCCTGCTCACGATGGATCAGGCGATGGGCATGACGCTCGGCGAAGTGGCCGATCGGATGGAAGGCAAGAGTAAGCGAGGAGTCGATCCGCCGCTCGCGAAGTCTAGAAGCAAGGCCAAGAGCGGACCACGCCGACAGAACGATGACCTTTTTGAGTACGAATCACGTGAGTTGAAAAAGAACCCCCACCTCTCGGACAAGGAAATCCTCGCGGGGTTCAAGAAGAAGCACTCTGATCACCCGATCTTTCAGGCGACCGACCCCCGCGCGGCGCTGCGGGCCGCTCGCGCTCGCAGAAACAAGAAGTTGAAGGGCGGGTGACGAGTCGTGACGGGTTGTGACGCGCCTTTCCCCATCACAATGCGTGCAATTCCCAGAAGCGCACCAGCGGTCATAATGCCGGTGACGACGCGGGCGGCCCGCGCCGGACCATCGGAGGGCAGAGGGCATGAGGAGGGGAAGGAGTCCCGCCGGGGATGGGACCACCACCCGGCGGGGCGCGAGACAGGCCCGAAGGCAACAGCCCCTGACGAGTGACGACCGGTAGGGGTTAGGTGGCTTTGTCCGAATCACTTCCATTTTAGCGAGTGATTCCGACAGCCGCGGTCTGATTCGGACAGAATCGCAGCACGTCCCGCGGCTGGCCGCTGTCGGGCCAGAACGTGCCGTCGATGCCGAGTTCGATCGTCGCCTGATGCACGACGACGACGTTGTGGCAGAGCAACTTGAGCAGCACTTCATTCTTCATCGCAACGTCCGTCTTGCTCCGAACGTGGTCGCGGAACTTGGCTTTGACCATGCTGAACGTGGATTCGACGTTCGACCTCGCATGGTAGTGGGCGAGGAAGTCCGCCCGGTGGAACTGGAAGTAGCCGAACATCCGATCCCATAGCGTGCCGGCCTCTCCGGGGACGCTGTTGCTCTTGAACGGGATGAACGCGGCCGCGCCGTGCTTGGCGGCCAGCTCCAGATTCTCTTTGCTCAGATAGCCCTTGTCGGCGCAGACCTTCTGCACGTCGAACCCACCCGCCAGCGTCCGTTCCAGCATGGGCCGGAACAGCGGGCAGTCGTTCGCGGTCGGGCCGTCCACGATGGCGGTCGTGACGACGTTCGTTTTCGTCCCGACCATCGCGTGACACTTTACCCACTCCCGGCCGCTCCGTTCCTGCCCGTACTTCTCATCGAACCAGCGGACGAATCGCGACGTGCTGAACCCCGTGCTGTCCGGGGCGAACGTGGTTTCCACGCTCCGTAGCGGCAGGGCGGACCGTTCGATGAGTTGGTACAGCGGTCCGGTCAGTTCGTCGGAGTCGATGAAGTCCGCGATGCTGCCGCTGGTCATCATCCGCCGGATGTAGCCCTTGCGGTGCGCCTGCCGCAAGTCGGACATGAACCGCCGGCCGCTAAAGGTGCTGAACACCTTGAACGCGGCGGCGAAGATGCGGTCCCCGAGACGGACGCGCTTTCCGGCCTTCACGCTGCGGGCCGGCTCCTCAACCCCGGCACAGAGTTCCGCGAGCAGTTCTTGGAACCGATCTTTCTCCGTCGTCTGCGCCAGATTGTACTTCGGCCAATCCTGTCGGTAGGTCTTGCGCTTGGGCACTTCGGCCGTGTCCATCGGCGGGGCCGGGCGCTTGCCTTCCCGCTCCTCGACTAGCCGGGCGGCGATGACGTGCTTACAGGGTTCGCGGCGGAGCTGGTAATCCTCACACTGGCAAGACTCGGCACCGGGCCACGTCACGACGCGGTAGGACGAACCCGGCTTGCCCTGGCTCGGGACGGACCACGTACCATCGTCGTTGGCGACGATCTTCGCCCGCGCGGCGAGTTCAAGCGCCTTGAGTTCCCGCATGTCCATCGGCGACCCCAACCTTTCACCAAATCCGGTGAAAGAAATGTAGCAGATTTGTTGCTACAATTTGAGGTCGGTTGTTGCCTCTTGAGACAGATTGTTGCTACAATCGCAACATGGCAACAACCTCCAAAAAGCGGGACACCAAGACGTTCATGCTCCGCGTCCGCATGACGGGAGCGGACCGGGACTTGCTTGAGGAAGCGGCCCGCTACCGCAGCCTTAAGCTGTCATCGTGGGCGCGGTCGGAGTTGGTCGCGCTCGCGCGGAAGACGTTGGGCAAGAAGTAAGGGACACCCGCAACCAACGGTGGTTCGGGTAGTGCCGGACAGCGCGGTTCGGTCTTGACGTGAGTTTAGAAAGAGCTAAACTACATTGGCAGGCTCTGCGCACCTAACCGTTGTGGTCGCTAGAGGGCAGTGGGGCACAGTTGAATGTGTCGTGCGGCCTTCCGGCGACGCGCCGGCACAGGAGTTCTTCGAGAGGGACTGCGAGGGCATCCGAGAAAAGGGCAAGAACCATCCCGAGGCTACGGCACGTGCGCGGTTTGCGCTCCTGTTCCAGCAAATGGCAAACCATGGTAGCGTCTCGTACAAGCGATTCAAAAAGGAGATGGGAGCACTGTACGCTTTCCGTCATGAGGTGAAGAAGTTGCAAATTCGCTTCCCGTGCTTCCCGGACGGAAACCGATGGATTCTGACCCACGGGTTCATCAAGCCGGGGGCGAAGAAGAAGCTGGGTGACTGGCCCGAAAGCGAGGTCCGGCGCGCGAACGAAATCATGGCTGAGTATCTCCAAAGAAAATCATCGGCCGCGAACGGAGCCGGTCGGGGGAACAAGTCGTGACCAAGACGCTTGTCGAACAATACGTCGAAGACCCCACCCACATGCGCCTGTTTCAGCAGGAGCGGGCGATCTACGAAGTCACGGAACTGCTCGAATCAGTGATGGTGGAGCTGGGCGTCACGCGATCCGAACTCGCAAAGCGGCTCGGCCGGTCGAAGGGCTGGGTCACTCAGTTGCTTGATGGTGAAGCGAACAAGACAATCCGGACCGTTGCGGACGCCTTTGCTGTGCTGGGCCGTGAGTACCGCTCGGCCCAAGTTCCGATCCAGATTGGCAATGTCGCCATTTCGTCAAGCAGCGTATCGTCTACATCTGCCACGGCAACTCACCGGCTCTCCGGCGGACCGCCTATCCTGCGGTTTGACCGCGGGACCAGCTCGCCTTCGCCGCTCCCGAACGAACTCAAAATCGCAGTTCAGTAAGATGGCTAAACACAAAACGAGAGCCGATGTGCCGGCAAAGGCAGGCGGTCCCTACCTCGCGGCTGCGCTTCTTTGTGAACGCATCATCCAAGACAGCGACCAGACGTTGAGCCTGATCCGCATCGTAGATAACGTGAAGTTCACTGTGCCGCCGGATGCACCGCCTGACGTGCCGTCCGAAAAAAACCCTATCTTCCTTGAACAAAACCTCTTCCTTATGTTCAGGACCGGCGACGCGCCAGGATCGCACAGACTGAAGCTGGAGGTTCAGTTGCCTGAAGGAAGGCGCGTTGTGGCTGTAGACAAGGATATCGTCTTTACTTCAGAGCCGCATGGTGGAGCGCACGTAAAGACGCTTGCAAAGGTCGGCATCGCCAAGGCGGGGCTCTTGTGGTTCGATGTCTTCCTAGACGGAAAGCGCCAAACCCGGGTTCCGCTCAACATCGAGGTTGAGCGTGCGAAGCCGCCCGCTGATGCACCAAAGGTTGACGAATCAACCAAGCCAACCAAGAAGACGAAGCGGACCTAACTTCTACCCCCGCCTGATTCAGACAGCCGGCCGGTGATTCGGACGGGCCGCGTGATTCGGACAAGGCCGGGTTAGGTGGTCATCTTAGCGGCCGCGGGCGGGCCGACGCAAGGCTCGCTCCGCGGCCGCGTCCAATTTGGCCCTGATCCAATCCGACAAATACTGCCGGCCGCACGGCACCCCTCGCGGCACGCCCGCCATGCGGGCCGGCATCGCGGGACACCGGTGGACGCTGGCCGAGTTGCTGGAAAACGCGGGTGTCTGATCTATGATGGCCCCGGCAGTTTTCTGCCGGGGTCTTTCTCTGCCCGCACGGTGAGGCCGCAAGCATGAACGTGAGCCTGAATCCGGGCGGATGGATCGGGGCGGCCGTCGGGGGCGGCTTGCCCTTGGCGATCCTGATTCTATCCGGCAACCCGAAGCTGAAAATGCTCGGGCTGGACGCTTCCATCGTCATCATCGCCGGGCTGGTTATCGGGGTATTGGTCGGCAATCTCGTCTGGTCGTCGCTGGTCGGGAAGCCGGCCAAAGACCGTCCGCGAAAAAAGAACCGCGCCCCGAAATACGAAGATGAGGAGACCTAAGCGGCATACGGCCGCCCGAGTGTTTTCAAACAGTACCACTACCGCTAACCGGGCCAGTGGCGGGCCGGCGGCTGGCGCGGTAGGCTGGCGTCGGAGGGCCGGCGGTGAAGTGCTTCAACCACCCCGATCAGGACGCGGTGGCCGCCTGCCGCTGGTGCTCGCGCTGCCTGTGCCGAGCGTGCTGCCTCGAATGCCCGCGGGGGATTGTGTGTCGTCCGCAGTGCCAAACAGATCTGGAGCGGTACTGGGGCGAAGTGGACGAGATCAATGCCGCCACGTTGAAGGCGTACCGCAAGCGGAAGCTGACCCCGATCCGGCGTTATCTCCTCAGCGTCGTCACCGGCTTCATACTACTCTCGATGGTCGCCTACCTGATCTTCCTCGGCGCAGTGATCGCCAACGAAGTCCGAGTCCACTAACGATTACCGCTCCGTCCGCTTCCGACAAAGCTCGGCGGGGTCGGTCCGTTGGTCAAGGCGGGCCCCTTCGCACGCCGACGCCCCCGGCGGGCGGAGCGGGCCAACGACGACGCCCGCCGGGCAACTGATTGTGGGGGCACGGGCCATGCGCACCGGTTTCGTCACCCTGCTCCTCGTGGTGGCCGGCCGATCCTTCGCGGCGGCGGCCGACTTCCCCCAGCCCGTCGAGGGCGACGCCACCCTCCGCGACTTCCGGTTCGCGTCCGGCGAGACGCTGCCCGAGGTCCGCCTCCACTACCGGACGCTGGGCACGCCGCGGCGGGACGAGAAGGGCGTGGTCCGCAACGCCGTCCTGATTCTGCACGGCACCGGCGGCGAGGGCGGCAGCCTCGTCCGCAAGGGCGGGGCCGGCGACCTGTTCGCCGCCGAGCTGTTCGGCCCCGGCCAGCCGCTCGACGCGGCCCGGTACTTCGTCATCCTGCCCGACAACCTCGGCCACGGCCGGTCCACCAAGCCCAGCGATGGCCTGCACGCCCGGTTCCCCCGGTACGGCTACGGCGACCTCGTCCTGGCCCAGCACC
>DASXAN010001002.1:0-2055 GCA_036406755.1 Gemmataceae bacterium | reverse complement strand
CCTCGGCCGGCGTTGCGGCCGTCGTCTGGGCGTGCGTCGGCGACTGGAGCCGGCCGGACCCGGCCAGCCAGCCGCCGAGCCCCCCGATGGCGAGCACCGCCACCAGCTGCAAATGCGCGTTGCGGATCATGAGTGTCCTCGGGAATTTGAATGCGTCACTCGGGCCGGGGCGTAGCGGTGACGCGCCCGGCCGATGGGTTGGTCCGCATGTCGGTTCGGCTCACTTGCCTCCGCTCAGACCTTCTTGCAGCTGCTCCATCACCTGGTCGATCGTGAAGCTCGCGGCCTTCTGCCGCGGCGGGTACTCCTTGAACGTCGCCAGGTACTTTCCGACGTATTCCTGCATCGGGACGAGCAGGTAGACGTGGTCGAAGTACCAGTCCCAGTAGGTGTTCGACGTGATCGTGGCCCGCTCGTAGGGGTCGGTCCGCAAATTGTAGAGCCACGGCAGCCGCGTCTTCACGAACGGCTCGCCCCAGACGAGCATCGTGCCCGGTGCCCGCTGTTGGGCGAAGACCGCCTTCCAGTTGTCGTACCGCAGCCCCATCAGGTCGCCGTCGTCGGAGAAGTAGAAGAACTCCTTGCGGGGGCTCTCCTTCGCCTGGCCGGTCAGGTACGGCACCAGGTTGTAGCCGTCGAGGTGGACCTTGAACGTCTTCTTCCGGGGCGTTTCGACCGAATAGCCCTTCAGGAGCTTGGCCGTGACCTCCGTGTCTCCGGCCATCGCGGCGAACGTCGGCAACCAGTCGAGGTGGCTGACGATCTCGTTGGAGATGGTCCCGGCCTTGACATGGCCGGGCCAGCGGACGATGCACGGCACGCGGAACGCGCCCTCCCAGTTGGAGTTCTTCTCGTTGCGGAACGGCGTCATGCCGCCGTCCGGCCAGGTGTTCATGTGCGGCCCGTTGTCGGTGCTGTACATCACGAACGTGTCGTCGGCGATCTTCAACTCGTCGAGCACCGCGAGCACCTTGCCCACGCACTCGTCGTGGTACAACATCGCGTCGTGGTACTCCGACTGCCAGCGGCCCGCCCGCCCCTTGTCCTCGGGGCGCTCGTGGGTCCGCAGGTGCATGTGGGTGGTGTTCACCCAGCAGAAGAACGGCTTGCCGGCCGCGTTCTGTCGCTTGATGAAGTCGATCGCGGAGTCGGCGAAGTCCGTGTCGCACGTCTCCATCCGCTTCTTCGTGAGCGGGCCGGTGTTCTCGATCGTCTGCGTCCCGTCGGCGTTGGCCTTGCACTTGAGGACGCCGCGCGGGCCGTACTTCTTCTTGAACTCCGGGTCCTTCGGGTAGTCCCGCAGTTCGGGCTCCTCCTCGGCGTTGAGGTGGTACAGGTTGCCGTAGAACTCGTCGAACCCGTGCATCGTCGGCAGGTGCTCGTCCTTGTCCCCGAGGTGGTTCTTGCCGAACTGCCCGGTCGCGTACCCGAGCGGCTTGAGCATCTCGGCGATCGTGGGGTCCTCGGCCCGCATGCCGAGCGCCGCACCCGGCAGCCCGACCTTGCTGAGGCCGGAGCGGAACACGCTCTGGCCCATGATGAACGCGGCCCGACCGGCGGTACAGCTTTGCTCGGCGTAGTAGTCGGTGAACATCATCCCCTCGCGGGCGAGCCGGTCGATGTTCGGGGTCTTGTAACCCATCACGCCGTGGCTATAGACGCTGAGGTTCGACTGGCCGATGTCGTCGCCCCAGATGACGAGGATGTTCGGCTTCTTGCCGTCCCCGGTCCGCTGGCCGGCCCCGCCGCCGGAGCCCGGTAGCGGGTTGTCGGCCTTGGCCAGCAGTAGGCCGCGGTCGGCCTCGCCGCAGCACCCCGGCCGCGGGGCCGCGGCCTCGGCCGGCGGCGGGGCTGACGTTTGGGCGTGGGTCGGCGACTGGAGCCGGCCGGACCCGGCCAGCCAGCCGCCGATCCCGCCGATGGCGAGCACCGCCACCAGCTGCAAGCGCGCAGTGCGAAACATGGTGTCCCTCGCGAACCCAGGACGGGCGAACTCCGTTTACGGACCATGAGTTAGAGTCCCGGCTTGAGCCGGTCTTCTCCAAAGACCGGCTC
>DASXAN010001001.1:0-3318 GCA_036406755.1 Gemmataceae bacterium | reverse complement strand
GGGGTTGCGTGAGCGCCCCGAGGGCTCCCAACTGTCAGTGACAGTTGGGAGCCCTCGGGGCGCTCACGCAACCCCGCTCGCCGGCCCTCTAGAATGAGGGTATGCCGTCCCGCGCCAGCTCCCCGCCCGCCCGCATCCTCGTCGTGGACGACGAGACGCTCATCCGCGACACCCTCGCCGAATACCTCACGCAAGAAGGCTTCGCCGTGGACGCCTGCGCCTCCGGCGAGGACGCCCTCGAGCTGGCCGCCCGCCACCGCTACGACGTCGCCCTCTGCGACATGCAGCTGCCCGGCATCGACGGCATCGAACTGCTCGAACGCCTCCTCAAGCTCAGCCCGCAGACGTTCGTGCTGCTCGTGACCGCGTTCGCCACCGTCGAGAACGCCGTCGAGGCGTTCCAGCGCGGCGCCCACGACTACCTGATGAAGCCGATCCTCTTGGACGAGGTGCTCGGCAAGGTCCGGCGGATGCTGCGGTACCGCGACCTGTACCAGGAAAACCAGGACCTCCGCCGCGAGCTGAACCGGCGGTACGACCCGGAGCACATCGTCGGCCGCGGGCCGGCCATGCAAAAGGTGTTCGACCTGGTCCGCAAGGTGGCCCCGACCCGCTCGACGGTCCTGATCACCGGCGAGAGCGGCACCGGCAAGGAACTCGTCGCCCGGGCCATCCATCGCCTCGGCCCCGACCCGGACGCCCGCTTCCTGGCCGTCAACTGCGCCGCCATCCCGCACGACCTGCTCGAAAACCAGCTCTTCGGCCACCGCAAGGGGGCGTTCACCGGGGCCGACCGCGACCAGGCCGGAGTGTTCGTCCACGCCGGCTCGGGGACGGTGTTCCTGGACGAGATCGCCGAGCTGTCCCTCGCCACCCAGGCGAAGTTGCTGCGGGCGGTCGAGCAGAAGGAGGTGCTGCCGGTCGGGGCCAACGAGCCGGTCCGGGTCGAGGCCCGCATCCTGGCGGCCACCAACAAGGACTTGTGGAAGGAGGTCGAGGCCGGCCGGTTCCGGGAGGACGTGTACTACCGGCTCAACGTGGTGACGGTCGGCCTGCCGCCGCTGCGGGACCGGCGGGACGACATCCCGGACCTGGTCGAGTTCCTGCTGGCCAAGCACGCCCAGGAGCTGGGCAAGCGGATCACCGGGGTGACGCACGAGACGATGCAGCTGCTGCGGTCGTGCCCGTGGCGGGGCAACGTCCGGGAGCTGGACAACGCGCTCCAGCGGGCGGTGATCCTGGGGGAAGGGCCGCTGGTGACGCCGGCCGACCTGCCGCCGGACCTGGCCCCGGCGGCCGGCGACCCGTCGGCGGTGGACGAGCTGGACCAGGCGGTGGACCGGTTCAAGCGGCTGCACATCGAGCGGCTATTGCGGCAGACGCCGGACAAGCGGGAGGCAGCCAAGCGGCTGAACATCGGCCTCAGTTCGCTGTACCGGCTGATCGCGGAGCTGGGGATTAAGAGCGAATAATAATAATGGGACCCATGCGACCCATAAGGCCCCATAGGTCCCATTGCTTTCATCCGATCACTTCATGACGACCGCCCCGGCGGCGAAGTCCAGCCGGACCTCGGTCGTCTCACCCGGCCGGACGGTCACCGGCTGGGTCAGCCGGACCGTCTGCCCGTCGCGGACCACCTCGGCCGTCAGGTCGTAGTGGTACGCCTGGCCGGCCTCCAGGGTCGGGCTGACCAGCACCCGGGTGTCGGTCCCGGCCGTGCTGACCAGGCCGCCGACGGAGATGGTCGCCCCCTGGGCGCCGCTGACGACCAGCGTCGCGGCGTTGGTCGGGGCGGCCGTCGTCGGTGACGGCATCGGCCGGCCGGGGGCCGCGCCCGGTTGCGGGGCCGGGGCGGTGACCGGGGCCCCCATCGGAGCCATCATGCCGCCGTAGCCGCAGCCACCGCAGCCCGACATCATGCCGTAACCGCCGTAGCCGCAACCCCCACAGCCGCCGCCGCCGCAGGCGCTGCCGCAGCCGCCGGAGCCGCACCCCCCGCAGGAGGAGCCGCAGCCGCTGCCGCACTCCATGCCGCAGCCGGAGCCGCCGCAGGACGTCTGTCCGCAACAGCCGTGGCCGCGCCCGTGGCGGCGGGCGTCCGGCACGTCGGGGGTGGTCACCATCGCCGCCATCAGAACTACACTGTACATCACCCATCCTCCTTTGGGGTGCCCGCCATCCGAAGGGTGACCCAGACCGTCTGAGTCGACAAAGGTAGGTTGGGCGACGTTCAAGCCATCATGACTTAAACGGGTGGATCGGGGAGGCGAGCAGTCCCCGGAAGAATGGGGGAGATGCTACGGTTGCGTGGAGAGTGCGTCAAGGAAAAAGTGGGCAACATACATGACTAATACGATCAATTAAGGCGTGATTAATCGCTGTCAATCAAGATATCGGAACCTGAACGCATGCCAGTCCCATCGTCCTAACGACCCTCGGACTTCCTATCCCGTTCCGCCGAGCGGAACATCCAATACAGAATTGCCTTGAGTTCGAACGGCTTCAAATCCGGCCGCAGGGACAGGACTCGGGCGGCGATCCCGGCTAGGTGCGGCGTCGCCCAGCTCGTCGCCGGCTCCGACGCGAACGGGCCGACGTACCCCCGGGCGAACGCCTGGAACTCGATCTGCTCGCGCAGCTCGTAGGCGAACCGCAGCGGGTCGTCGAACCGCCCCTTGTCCACGGAGATCAGCGGCGGGGCGAACGCGGCCGGGTACGAGCGGGTCAGCGGGTGCTCGTTGTGGGCGGCGGCGAACACCAGCACATCCCGGTAGTACGCCTCCTCCACGGCCCGCAGGAAGGCGTACCGCCGCTGCACCGGCTGCAACTTCGCCTCCGGCACCCCCAGCGACAGGTTGACGACCTTACACTGCCACCGATCGATCGCCCAATGCAGGGCCTTGATAACGGTTTCGACCTCACACCCCCCCTGCGGCCCAAACACGTCGGCCGAGAACAGCCGGACCTTCGGGGCCAGGGTGAGAATGATGTCGGCGACGGTGGTCCCGTGCGGGGCGCTCTGCCGGCCGGCATACGGCAGCGGCTCCGGCCGGTCGGGGGTGAAGATGCCGCCCTCGATCGGGTGGATGGCCACGCCCTGCTCGGCGAACTTCGCCTCCAGCACCGCCCGCTCGACGCCGCTGTCGAGGACGGCGACGCGGACCCCCTCGCCGGTCGCCCGCGGGTCGCGGAGCAGCCGGTCGGGGTGCAGGAGCGTCAGGATGTCGTCGAACGGGTCGGCCATGCTTCGACGGACGTGACAAGGTGGCAAGGTGACAGGGTGACAAGGTGATCGCATTCCGTCACCTTGTCACC
>DASXAN010001000.1:0-4713 GCA_036406755.1 Gemmataceae bacterium | reverse complement strand
TATTCACCGCGGCGTATTTCACCCACCTCGCCGGCTTCCTGATGGCGCTGGCGGGAGCCGTGCTCGCGACCATCGTCGCCCCGCCGCGCCGGCCGGCGACGATCGGCCTGGTCGTCCTCGCCGCCCTGCCGGCCTGCTGCCTGGCAATGAGCTACTTCGAAGAAACGGGCTTTGCTCGTTCCGCTTCGGCCATGCGGGTCGTCCGCGACCCGCTGGACCGGCTCGCCGGCCGGTGGCGGGAGGCCGAGGTCGAGCACGACCTGGGGGACCTCGAAGGGCAAGTCTTCGGCTACCAGGCCGGGTCGAAGGTGCCGCTCGGCACCGTCGTCGGCGCCTACCTGCTGGTCCTGACCGCGCTGACGATCGCGATCCCGCCGGGCCGGCGGCCCGAGCGGCCGGCACCGCCGGGGCCGCTCTTTCCGGCCGCCTTCGGCGTGCTCCTGCTCGCCGCCTACCTGCTGGTCCCCGACCACCTCGGCGCGGACAGCCGCGGCCTGCCCAACGGCGGGTTTCTGAAACCGCGGCTGGCGATCCTGCCGGCACTCTTCTGGCTGGCCTGCGTGCGGGAACCGAACGTCCCCGTGTTGCGGCCGCTCCTCCGGGCCGGCATTGCCGTCGCGGTCGGTGTGAACCTGGCGCTCGCTACCGGGGCGGTGCGCGACGGGAACCGGGAGCTGTCCCGGTACACGGCCGGGCTGGAGGCGGCCGGCCGCGGCCAGCGGCTCCGCGGCCCGCAGTTCGCCCCTTGGCCGTCGCCCTGGGCCAACCCGCTGCTGCACGCCGCGGACTACTACTGCCTCGGCACGGCCAACGTGAACCTCGACAACTACGAGGCGGGCACCCCGCACTTCCCGGTGAAGTACCGGGCCGACCGCGGCGGCCGCGGCCGGTTTGACGCCGACGTCCGCATCGTCTGGCACGGCGGGTCCGGCGACCAGCCGGGCTGGGTCGAGGTGTTTCGCCAGGGGCCGCTCGTCATTTACCGTCGCACGGCCGCCCCGGCCGGCCGGCCCTGAGGGGGCCCGAGGACACCGGTCATGAACCCCGCCGACACCCCGGCGCCCGCGCGGAGGGCGTCGGTCGGATTGCCGATGGCCGTCGTCGCCGCGGCGGTCGCGGCGATGTCGCTGTACGCGAACGTGCCGCTGATCCTGAGCCGCCCGATCGACCGGCACTACTTCCCGCCGTTCGACGGCACCAACCAGAACGACGTCGGACACCTCGGGGCGGAGTACGACCGCATCGCCGCCGCCCTGGTCGACGGCCGCGGGTTCGCCGACCCGTTCCCGGCCCGCACCGGGCCGACGGCCTGGATGCCGCCCCTGTTTTCGTGGATCCTGGCCGCACTCCGCTGGGACGCGGGCGGGGACCTTACGTTCATCAAGACGGCCGTGGTCGTCCTCCAGGACCTCACCCTCGTGGCCACCGGCTGGCTGGTCATCGGCGTGGCCCGGCAGACCGGGGGCAGCGTCCGGCTGGCCACCCTGTTGTTTCTCGGCGGACTGGTCTTTTACTTCCGACAGTGCTTCCAATTCACGCACGACTGGTGGGTCGTACTCGCGGCGCTGGACGTCCTGCTCGCCGGCCTGGTGTGGTGGCGGCCGCTGCAAGGGTCCCTGCGGTCGGCCGCCGGTTGGGGCGTGGTCGGCGGGCTACTCGCCCTGGCCAGTCCGGCCGTCGGATTCGTCTGGGCGTGGCTCGCCGGGATCGAGGGCCGCCGGCCGGGTCGGCGGCTGGCGCTCGCGGCGGCCGTCGCCGCGGCGGGGCTGACCGTTTCGCCGTGGGTGGTCCGCAACTACCTGGTCTTCGGCCGCTTCATCCCCATCAAGTCCAACCTGGCGTTCGAGCTGTACCAGTCGCAGTGCGTGCAGCAAGGCGGTGTGTTGCACGACCCGATCTTTGCCTTCCATCCTTATGTCGGCCACAACGCCGCCCTCACCGAATACGCCCGCCTCGGCGAGACGGCGTTCATGGACCGGAAGTGGCAGCAGTTCGCCCAAGCCGTCCGGGCGAACCCGACGGACTTCCTGGAGCGCGTGTGGAACCGGTTCGTGGAGGCGACCCTCGTTTACGTGCCGTTCAACGCGTCCGACGAGATTCGCCGGCCGTGGCGGACGTGGTGGGCCCGGCTCGTATATCCGCTGCCGTTCGTCTGCCTGGTCGGCCTGCTCCTGACGGCCCGGTGGGTCGCGCCAGGCCGCATTCAAGCGGTCGCGGTCGGGACGTATCTGGCGTATCTGATGCCGTACGTGCTCGTGAGCTATTACGAGCGGTACAAAGTTCCGCTCGTCGGCGTTGAGGTGCTGTTGCTGACCTGGGGCGCCCAGCGGTTCCTGGCCCTCGGCACCGCTCCGACGGAAGCCGGGGCGGTCGGCGGGCACCCCCCGCGGCGGGTCGCGGCCCTTCGCGGGGCCGATCCCGGGCTTGTCGGGCGAGGAACAGGACGTGCAGGGCCATAGCGGTCCCGTACGGTTTTCCGTAGGGTTCGCAGTCCACCCACGTCCCGTCCGACTCGGTGACGGCGAGCAGGTCGCCGCGCAGGGCCGCCAGCCGATCCGCCGCCCCGCGGCCGTGATCGGTGATCGCCCGGGCCGCGTGGTCGTAGGCGTAGAAGTAGAAGTAACTCGACGCCATCCGCGGGGGCAGCCAGCCGGCGCTGAGCTTCGCCGGCTACGAGTTCAACACGACGGCCGCACTCCTGGCGACCAACCTCGGAGCCGTGCTCGATCCGGCCGGCGGTACGTCGTCGTCCGTGACGGTGACGACCGCCGACCCAGTCTCGGGGCACTTCCACTACCACCCGATCGCGCCCGTCACGCTGGCGGTCGGGCAGCACTTCACCGTGGCGGGGCTGCACCCGGGGTCCGGGTTCGTGGACCTGAGCGTGCGGGGTCAAGTGACCGCCGCCGGCATCCACCATGACGGACCCCGGTCGGTCCTGGCGACCGCCCTGACCTGCCCGCCGTCCGATCTGGACGGCGGTTTCGGCGGCGGCAAGTTCGGCGGCAGCCTTGAGGTCGTACCGGTCCCGGAGCCGTCCGCCCTGGCCCGGGTCGGGCTGGCCGCCGGGCGGACGTGCCGACGGTGCCGCCGACCGCAGTAACGGAAAGGGGGCGGCCCGCGGGATGAGCCCCGTGGGCCGCTGGACCGCCACACCGTTCACCGCCCCTAGTTTCTCCGCTCCCCGGTCGGCCCGGCCGTCCGCTGCCGCTCCATCTCACGCAGTAGCCGGTCGAGCTTCGCCTCCACCTCCCGCAGCCGCCCCTCCAGGTCGGCCTGCTTGGGCGCGGTCGGCGTGATCCGCTGGACGCCTGAGAACCGGTAGAAATCCGACGCCGCGGTCGCCGGGTCGCGGTGGGTCGCCTTGTCCAACTGGTCGGTCCACGCCTTGAGGGCGTCGTCCACCCGCCCGAGCGTCCGCTTCGCCCCGGCCAGGTCCCCGCGGTCTTGCAGCCGCTGGGCTTGTCGCACCAGGGCGGCCACCTCGTCCCCCGCGTCCCGGTCGCGGACGACGCCCATCATGCCGGGCTGAGGCGTCCCCTCGGGAGAGTACGCGCTCTGGGCCGAGGTCACGGCCGGCGGCGGGGTCGGGGCAATGGTCTGGGCCGTCAGGCCGACGGCCCCGGCGATCAGGACGACGGCGGCCAACGACGAAAGTCCGGCCGCCTTGAGCTTCGTGAACACCATCGACATCCCTCCGCTGACGAGTTCGAGCACGGCCGCCGGGACCTCCCCGGCCGCCCTCCCCGCCGCCACGGCCGCCGCCCGGGCCGTCGCCCCGGCCAGGGCCGCCGGCACGGCCACGGGCACGGCCCACACGGCGTCCGGGCCGATGCCCCGCTGCACCAGACGCTGGCGCAGTTTTTCCCGGGCGCGGGCCAGCCGACCGCGGACGGTGGCATGAGAAATTCCGAGGCGGTCGGCGGCCTCCTGGTAGGTGAGGCCGGCCAGATCGCACACCACCACGGCCGCCCGCAACCGTTCGGGCAGGCGGCCCACCTCGGCGTGGACGGCGGCCGCGACATCCGGGTCGAGCCCGTCCGGTTGATCGGCGAGCCGCTCCGCGAAGCGAGCCTCGTGCCGGGCCCGGCGGGCGGCGACAACCCGGGCGTGGCCGCAGACGCGGCGGGCCACCTGGAACAGCCACGGCCCCAGGCAGCCGTCGCACCCCACCGCCCCGGCCCGCCGCACCAGCACCAGGAACGCCGCCTGGAAGGCGTCGTCCGCCGCGTGGGCGTCGCCCAGGGCCGAGCGGCACACCCGCAGGATCATCGGCCCGTGCCGGCGGACCAGGACCTCGAACGCGGCCTCGGCGTCGGCGCCGCCGGCCGCGAAGCGGCGCAGCAGATCGCCGTCCGCCAGCCCGCCCAACGGGGCGGAGACGACCTTTCGCTTCAGGTGATGCAGGAGCAGGTCCGGCCCGGTCACGCGACCCTCCCGTCTCGGCCGCTACAAGATGCCGGATCGGGGCCGAACCGTCACGAAAAAAAATGGCGAGGCACTTGGCGGCCGTTGTGCCGGCGGGATCGCATGACCGGCCGCCGCCGACCCGGATTGGCGCGGCGGAGTTGAGGCGGGCGCCGGCTCACTGCCGCGGCGGCCGGCCGGCAAACCGGCGGGCCGCCTAGTCGCCGGTCGTGATCAGGTCGCCCGCCCGGCTCCGCTCGGCCCGCCGACGCGGGGCCGGCCGGAACGGGCTGGTCGGGTCGGCGC
>DASXAN010000999.1:0-2004 GCA_036406755.1 Gemmataceae bacterium | reverse complement strand
GTTCGGGTCGGTGAACTTCGCGACCACCGACTTGTCGGTCATCCGGAACAGCGTCTGCGGCAGGGCCGGGTCGCTGGCCCGCTCGCAGTCGCAGGCGGTGGTGCGCGGCGGCCGGCCGAAGATCCGCAGGGCGTAGCCGAGGTTGTTGTTGTTCAGCCGGCTGGCCCCCACCTCGACCATCTTCCGCCCGGCCGGGGCCTCGTTGCCCCACTGCTCCTCGGTGCCGAGGGCGGCGTCGAGCACGTCCACGACGACCTCCGCCATCATCGGCCGGACGTACCCGCGGGCGAAGTTGTTCTTGTCGAACTTGTTCGTCTCGTTCGCCACCGACGACCGCTGGTAGGTCCGCGACTCGAGGATGGTCCGTTCCAACTGGCGGATGTCGTAGCCGTGCTCGACGAAGTCTTTGGCCAGCGCGTCGAGCAGGCGGGCGTTGGACGGCGGATTGGCCTGGGAGAAGTCGTCCACCGGCTCGACCAGGCCGACGCCGAAGTAGTGCGCCCAGACGCGGTTGACGAAGCTGCGGGCGAAGTACGGGTTGTCCGGCGACCGCATCCACTCCCACAGCTTCTCCCGGGCGTCCTGGCCGCGGACGACCGGAATCTGCGGGCCGCCGAGCGCCTTGGCCTCGAGCGGCTGGTTGGTGTCCGGGTGGCGGAACGCCTTGTTGGCCCCCTTGGCACCCTTGCCCGGGCCGAGCGTCTCGCCGCCGCCCAGGAATAGCTCTCGCAGGGTGTTGATCTGGTTGTTCTTCTTCCCCTCGGCCCGCCGGGCGGCGTTGACCTCGTTGATCGCCGCCCGCGTCTCCGGGCTGGCCCCGAGCGTCACCTGCTGGAAGACGTTGGCGAACGCCCGGTAATCCACCTGGGTCCACTTGTCGGTCGGGTGCTTGTGGCACTGGGCGCACTCGAGCCGGACGCCGAGGAACGCGGCCGCCACCTTCTCGCCCCACTGCTCCAGCGGCACCGCCATCCGCCGCCGCCAGAACAGGTCGAGCGTCTTGCGGTCGGCGTAGTGCGACGACCACCCGGCCTCCAGCTCCTCGTCCAGCTTCTTCTGCCGCTCGATCCACTCGTGCGGCGACATCCCCTCCCGGCTGGTGGCCGTCAGGATGCCGCGGACCAGCTCGTCGTAGGGGACGTTCTCCTGCACCCGCTTGCGGAGCCAGTCGTGCCACATCTGCGACCGGCGGCCCCGCAGGTTGTTCGGCAGCTCCAGGGCGTCGGTGTCGTTGCCGGTGATGTCGGAGAACTTGGTCGCCCACAGGGCGGCGTGCAGCGGGTGGACGAGCAACTCGTCGATCTTCCGCTGCCGCTTGTCCGGCGACGGGTCGGCCAGGAACGCCCGCACCTCGTCCGGGCCGGGCAGGCTGCCGATCGTGTCGATCGTCACCCGGCGGAGGAATTCGGCGTCGGTCGTCGGCTCCGACGGGACCATGTTCAGCAGCCGCAGCTTGGCCGTCACCTCGCGGTCGATGAAGTTGGCCGCCGACACGTCCGGGTACGTGAACCCCGGCGGGGCGGCGGCCGGGACCAGGACGCGGACCGCCTTGACCACGCCGCGGTAGCTGACGACCAGCCCGGCGTCGCCCGGCCGGACGCCGGTCACGGTGCCGAGCGGCGTGATCTCGGCGACGGCGTCGTCCTGCACCTTGAAGTCGCAGAACGGCGTCACGTCCTCGGTCGAGCCGTCCGCGAACGTCGCGGTCACCTTCAGCTGCTTGCTGGCCTTGGCCGGGACCAGGAAGTACTCGGGGGCGCTGAGCGTCAGCCCGGCGACCGTGCCGCTGCCCGGGTGCCAGGGGGTCCCGGCCTCGACCCACGACCGCAGCAGGGCGTACTGCCAGGAGTCGGGCGTGATGCGGACGCCGCCCTCGTGCGGCATCCGCCCGGCCGCCTTGAGCAGCAGCAGCGACTTGTCCGGCTCGACCGGGTCAATCCGCCGGCCCATGAGGTCGCGGGTGAGGGTGGCGAAGTCCTTGGCCGGGTCGTACCCGAACAGCGA
>DASXAN010000998.1:0-9459 GCA_036406755.1 Gemmataceae bacterium | reverse complement strand
GCGCGTGGATTGGCTACCATATCCTTATGAAACTGATCCTCGCCATCATCCAGCCGGCCAAGCTCGAAGCCGTCAAGGAGGCGCTCTCCCAGGTGGAGGTGTTCCGCCTGACGATCGTGGACGTGCAGGGGTTCGGCCGGCAGAAGGGGCACGCCGAGGTCTACCGCGGCCACGAGCTGACCGTCAACCTACTCCGCAAGGTGCAGCTCCAGATCGCCGTCAACGAAGACTTCGTCGAGCCGACGGTCAACGCCATCATGGAGGCCGGGCGGACCGGGCCGGAGGGCCGCATCGGGGACGGCAAGATCTTCATCCTGCCGCTGGAGGACTGCCTCCGCATCCGCACCGGCGAGCGCGGGCCGGAGGCGATATGATCCCGACCGCGATCCTGCTTTCCGACGACCTGATCTTCACCAGCCGCGTCACCGGCACCGCCCGCGACCTCGGCCTGGCCGTCGCCGCGGCCCGCTCGCCGGCCGCCGTGCTCGACCTCGCCCGCCGGCAGCCGCCGGCCTGCGTCATCCTCGACCTCGCCCACCCCCGCCTCGACGTGCCGGCCCTGATCGCCGGGCTTGCCGAACTGCCGCACCGGCCGCGGGTCGTCGCCTACGGCTCGCACGTGGACACGGCCTCGCTCAAGGCCGCCCGCGCCGCCGGGTGCGACGTGGTGCTGCCGCGGAGCAAGTTCGTCGAGGACTTGCCGACCGCCCTGCCCGCGTGGCTGTCCGCACCGGGAGGGGCGGGGGCGTGAGAATCGCCGTCACCGCCGACCTGCACTGGGGGATCCACGCCGCCGGCGACGCCGCCACCCGCCTGCTCGTCGGCGAGCTTGACGCCAACCCGCCCGATGTGCTGATCCTGGCCGGCGACGTCGGGGCCGCCGACGAGTTCGACCCCGCCCTGGCGCTCTTCGACGGGCTGGACTGCCGCAAGGCGCTGGTGCCCGGCAACCACGACGTGTGGGTCGCCGACGACGACCCCCGCGGCGACTCACTGGCCGTCTATCAGGAGTATTTGCCCGCCCGGTCCGCCGCCCACGGCTTCCATTACCTCGACCACGGCCCGCTAATCTTCGACGGAATCGGGCTGGCGGTGGCCGGTTCCATGAACTGGTACGACTACACGTGGGCCGACCCGGCCGCCCTCGCCGCGGCCTTCCCCGACTGGCAGGACCGCCTCCGCACCAAGCAGTTCACCCGCGGCCGGCACAACGACGCCCGGTTCGTCCACTGGCCGTTCGACGACCGCTCCTTCACGGCCGACGCCGTCGCCGTGTTCGACCGCCACCTGCGGGCGGCCGAAGCGGCGGCAAACGTGATCGTCGTGACACACCACCCGCCGTTCCGGGCGTTGAACTTCCCGCGGTCCGGTCCGCCGACGCCGGATAGCCTGCTCTGGGACGCCTTCGCCGGCAACCAGGCGATGGAAGACCTGCTCGCCCGGCACGACGGCCGCGTCCCGTTCGCGTTCTGCGGCCACACGCACCGGGCACGGGAGGGCACACTCGCCGGGATCCGCGGGTACAACGTCGGCAGCGATTACCCGTACAAACGATTGTTGCTGCTCAACTGGCCGGCCGGGACCGTCAGCGAGCAGACGTTCGACGTGCGGTAGGACGGATGCTCGTGTAGGGTGGGTCGAGCGAGCGGAGCGACCGACGCCCACCGACTCAGTAGCTTGCCCCTGCACCGGTGGGCCTCGGTCGCTCCGCTCCCTCGACCCACCCTACAATGCAACCGGGCGGGCATTTTCGGCCCGCCCGGCAAGTGCTAACGACTCGTCTTACCGCCAGCGCCACATCCGGTAGCTGGTGGAACCCGGGTAGTAGTTGTAGTACGGGTAGCTCGCCCCGTAGTTGAGCTGGTTGTAGTACCACGGGTAGTTCGCAGTGTAGCCCGGGCCGTAGACGGCCGGGCCGACGTAGTTGCTGGAGTACATGTACCCGGTGTGGGGGTACGTGTACGCATACCCGGTGTTCGGGTAGTAGTAGTACGAGTTGGAGCCGTAGGTATACGGCGTGTAGTATTGGACGTACGATTGTCCGGTGCCCGGGATGACGTTGACCGTCTGGGCCGGGGCCGCCGACGTCACCAGCAGCCCCACCGCGACCGCCGCGAGCGCGGTCAACAGTGACTTCCTCATCGTGTTATCCTCCAATGTTCGGTTCGACATGCGGGCGGCGCTGGATACGCCGCCCGCGCGGTTGCACTGCTGCCAAGAAACGCAGATGCCATGCCAACGGCCCGGGCCGGCCGGCGAAGTACATAATGGGCCAACGTCCGTGCGCCGAGCGCAGGTATAATGGCAGCAGCTTTCGGCCCGATGGTTGGACCCCGCGGAGGGCGAATTGTGTCGCGCTCGTTGACGCGGTCGCAGGCGGCCACGCTCGGCGCCGCCGTCCTGGCCGGCCTGGCGCTGGGCGGCTGGGGACTGTTCCGGGTCGGTGACCGGCAGCAGCTCTGGGCCGACACGTTCACCCTCCACGTCGGCTTCCCCCGCGTCCAAGGCGTCGCCGTCGGCACGCCGGTCCGCGTCCGCGGTCTGGAGGCCGGCGTCGTCACGGCCGTGGACCTGCCCGCGGCCGACCGCCCGGACGAGCCGCTCACCCTCCGCCTCCAGCTCGACCGCCGGTTTCAGCCGCTGGTCTTCGCCGACGCCTCCGCCGCCATCCTCCAGGAAGGAATGATCGGGGCCAAGGTGGTCGAAATCGATCCGGGACACCGCGACCGCGGCGGGATCGCCGACGGCGGCCACATCGCCGCCCGGCAGGCTCCCGAGCTGGCCGACCTGCTCGCCGAGACGTGGGACCTGCTCGCCGCGGTCCGCGAGGGCCAGGGGACGGTCGGTAAGTTGATCAAAGACGACCGGGCGTACACGGAGGTCGTCGCCGCGCTCCAGGACTCGCGGAAGCTGATGGAGCGGAGCCAGGACGCGGCCCAGTCCGTCAAGCAGGACGCTGACGCGATCAAGCGGCTGCCGGTGGTGCGGTCGTACGTCGAAGACCGGACGGCCCTGCTCGTCCGCCCGGCCCACGACCGGCACCGGCAGTGGGTCCGCGACCGCGAGCTGTTCGAGCCGGGCCGGGCCGTGCTCACCCCCGCCGGCCGGGAGAAGCTGGACGACCTGGCCGCGTGGCTGAACGGGTTGAAGCCGAAGGGGTCGGACGTGGTCGTGGCCGCTTACGCCGACCCGCAGGCGGCCCCGTCCGCGGCGGCCGCCCTGGCCCTGACGCAGAAGCAGAGCGAGGTCGTGGCCGACTACCTGAAGAACACCCACAAGGTCCACAAGGTCGGCTGGGTGCGGTCGCGGGACGTGACGCCAATCGGCCTGGGCACCGACCCGCCGCCCGACCGCGAAGCCGGCCTGCCGCCGGCCCGCGTCGAGCTGATCGTCTTCGTCCCGCACGTATAGACTGACGTGGTGCCGGTGGGTCCTATAGACGCTATGGGACTCATGGCACCTATCACGATGACCGACCCCGTCCGCCGAGCGCTGCTGTTCCACTTCTGCCGCATGCAGATGCCGGCGGTGGCGCTGCCTGCGGCCGCGTTCGACCGCCACCTCGACCGCACGTTCGCCCTCTACCGCCGCAAGAACCCCGACGCAACCTTTCCCGCCTACCTGGATTCGCTCTATAGCCTCGACTGGTACCTCTGCGCCGCCTGCCTGGAGGGCGATCAGCGGGCCTGGGAGCTGCTGTTCGCCGCCCGCACCGGCCGCAGCGACTGCCTGCTCGTGGACGCCCTCCGCGCCCGGGCCGCCCGGCTGTACCCGCGGGACGAGGAGCGGCAGGAGAGCGCCGTCGCCGAGTTCTGGAGCCAGCTTTACGTCAGCGAGTCGGACGGCGGGTTGCCGGTGCTGGCCCGGTACGACGGCCAGCGACCGCTCGTCCCCTGGCTGATCCGCGTCTTCCAGAACGCCCACATCTCCCGCCTTCGCGCCGCCGGCGGCGTCCACGCCCTGCCGGACGACGACGTCGCCCTGCCTCTGCCCGCCCGGGCCGACGGCCGGTGGCACGAGGCGTTCTGCCAGGCGGCCCGGGAGGCCGTCGCCGACTTTTCGGACGCGGAGTTGCTCATCCTCGGCCTCCGGCTGCGGTATCGGATGAGCCAGCGGGAGGTGGCCCACCTGCTCGGTGTGCATGAGGGGACGATTTCCCGTCAGACGGACAAGCTCCGCGACCACTGCCTGGACCGCATCCGCGACCGCCTGCTCGCGCAGGGGTGGACGGGTGACTACCTGACCGAATTTATCCTGACCGAGATGGGGCCGCTCTTGTTGGACGAGCCGCGGCTCGGTGCTGATCGCCTGGCCGGACTGCTCGCCGCCCGCGGCCGGGCACTGCCGCCCGAAGCTATTTCCGCCCCGTGACGTTCACCTGCTGCCGCAATTCCGGTTGACAGATTCTGTCATCAGCGTATGGTCTGTGTCGGTTCGTCGCCCCGCGGGCTGTCCGCCCGCCCTGCCCCCCCCGCCGGGGCCCTGCCCCGGTCCTGACAGGAAAGGACGACACGCATGTCGCGTCGGACGGTTCGGCCCATTCTCTGGGCGGTCGCGCTGCTCCCGCTGCTGGCGGCACCGGCCCGGGCCAATTCCATCACCACCTACGGCGTCATCATCACCGCCATCGGCAACGACGGCCTGCAAATCCAGCCCGTCGACAAGCCGCCGGCCGACGCCGGCGGTAGCAGCGGCGTCACCTTCCCCGGTGGCGACGCCGGCGGCTCCGGCGGCGGCGTCATGGTAATGCCGGACGGGTCCGGCGGCATCACCGTCAGCCCGTTCAGCGGCTCCCCCACCTCGGGCACGATCGGCAAGGGCGCGGCCTCCGGCCCCGACCCGGTGACGACCGGCGGCGGTGGCGGCGGCTCGACGGGCGGCGGCACGACCGGCGACGGTAGCGGCAGCATCCTGAATGACACGCCGCCCCCGCCGATCGTTGATTTCCCCGTCCCGAACCCGACCGACGGGACCGTCACGCCGACGACCGACGGCACGGGCTCAGTCCAGGCAACCGGCGGTCCGGGCTCGGTGGCGAACACGCCGGAGCCGGCCAGCGTGACACTGCTGGCGCTGGCGGGCCTCGGCGGGCTGGTGTATCGCCGGCGGCGCCCGTGAGCCGGCTAGCGCAACGAAACGCGGCGGGCGGAACCCGATCGGGGCCGCCCGCCGTTTTTTCCGTTCTCCGTCCTCCCGCAAAAGCCGGGCGAGCGGAGAGAAACCGGTCACGACCGGCACCCCAACCGCGTGAGCAGCCGGGCGAACCAGCCGGGGCCCGGCGGCAGCGGCAATGGGAAGTCCCGCAGGACGCGCCGCAGCTCCGCGATCAGTGCCCGGGCGTCCGGGAACCGCTCAGCGGGGTCCGGGGCGAGCAGCCGACGGACGACGGCGGCGGCCAGCGGCGGTACGGCCGGGTTGGCAGCCGCCGGGTCCGGCGGCCCGTTCTCCCGCTCGGCCAGGGCGGCGGACAGCCCCTCCGGCGACGCGTCGGCCGTCGCCGCGAACGGCAGCTTGCCGGCGAAGAACTGGTAGAGGATGACGCCCAGCGCGAACAGGTCGGCCCGGCCGTCCACCCGCCGCGGCCGGCCGCGGAAGGCGTCGATCTGCTCCGGGGCCATGTACGGCAGCGTCCCCCCGGCAGGGAGAGTCGCCAGGCCCAGATCCTCCCACGTCGGGCCCCCGCCAGTTTGGGCTTCGAGATGCGGGACTTGGGGCTTGCCCCCCTCCGGGTGGAAGTCGAGGAGCATCGGGCGGCTAGTGTCGGTGAACAGCACGTTGGCCGGCTTCAGGTCCAAGTGCAGCACGCCCTGGCCATGGGCGTGGGACAGGCCGTCCGCGACCTGGGCGGCCACCCACAGGACGGCGTCGGCGAAATAGACCGCCTGCAAGGCCGGCCGCAGTGCCGCGTCGGCGGCGGGCACGTCGCCCGGCGGCAGCTCCGGCCGGGTGGCGGCGAACAGGGCCACCCCGCGGATCGGCGGCTCCGGCAGCCCGGTCAGCGCCTTGAGCACGTGGGCGAGTGTGACCCCGCCCAGGTACGGCATGACAACCGCCCGGAACGACCCGACGTGGAACACCTCCTCGACCGGGACAATGTTCGGGTGCCGCAGGCGGGTGAGCGGCTCGGCCCCCAGGGCCGGGCCGACCTTCAGCGCCACCCGCCGCCCGGCCCGCTCGGCCAGGAACGCCCGGCCGTAGGCCCCGGCCCCGAGTTCGGCCAGCAGGCGGTAGTCGAGGAACTGGTCGCCGACGTGCGGCAGGGCGGCCATGACCTGAGCGAACCGGTCCGTCCGCGGCGGGGGCGTGCGGGGGCCGGGCACCAGGTCCGGCCCATCGTCCCGGATGCCGCGGGCCGGGTCGATGCCGAACCGCTGCTTGTACTCCTCGGCCGTCGGCGACTGGCCGACCCGGCGGCGGAGGCGAAACTCCTCGAACGCCAGCGTCCGCACCGACGCCGACGCCTCCAAGAGCTGCGGGAAGCGGCGGAGGTAGTCTTCGAGCCACCGCGGGTCGCCCTGGAGCCAGTGGTGCTCCAGGTCGATGCGGACCAGCTCTTCCAGGACCGGGACGAACAGCGGGTGGTCAGGCGGCGGCAGGAACGGGGCGAAGTCGGCGGCGGGGTCGGCCGCCCGGGCCGCCTCGAACGCCTCGATGTACTTCTCCCGCTCAATCCACTGAGCTCCCGGCGTCCGACGGGGTGGCGGCGGGGGGGGGTTCATGGTCGGTGAGGAAGGAGCTGAGCTGCTGGCGGCAGTGCTGGAGCGTCCGCTCGACGGTCCGCAGGCTGCGGCCGGTCAGCCCGGCGATCTCGTGGACCTGGTAGCCCTGCATGCGCAGCTCCACGATGCGGCGCTGCAGGGGCGGGAGCTGGGCCAGGGCTTCTTCAGCTGCCAGCCGCAAAAACGTCGTGGCCGACTGGCCGTGCTGGTTTTCCTTGGCCAGGGTGTACGGGTCCAGACCGTCAATCCTCCGGGTGCGGCGGACGTCCCGCTTCGCCGCCCGGTGGAATGTCCCGCGCGCCCGAATCTTGTTCAGTGCGATGACCAACAATAGCTTCCACAGGTCCTCGCCGGGGGGCACGTCGTACCCGCCCTCGCGCGCGGCGTGGAAGAAGTTGCGGAAGACGGACTGGACGATGTCGTCCGGGTCCAGCCGGCAGGCCAGGGCGGACGAGCTCTTGCGGCGGGTCAGGGCCCGCAGCCGGTCGGCGTAGCGGGCGTAGAGCAGCCCGGCGGCCTCGCGGTCGCCCTTCTGGAACCGCTCCAGCAGCCGGCGGTCGGACAGCGGACCGTCGTCCGGCGGCGGGCGGTCGGCCGGCGGCTGGGCGATGTCCGTAAGGCTCATAAGCCGAAGTCCTGACCGGGAAAGGACGGGCGAGCCCGTCCGGTGGTCCGCCACCGAAATCTAGGTCACGTTTCAGGGGGGGGCAAACGCCGGGCGGTGGCCGGCTGACACGGTGCGGACAGCCCGTTTCGCCGCGAGCGGAGCGAGCGCATTGAGCCCCCGGTCATTGACCGGGGGCTCAATGGCGGTCGCGGCGAAACGGGTCAGCGGTGAGAAGTGACACCCACCTGCCGGCACATGCTCAGCACCAGGCAGGTCGAACATTTCGGCAGCACGCCCGTGCAGACGTGCTTGCCGAACGGCACCAACAGCTTGTTGATCTCCACCCGGTACCGTCTCGGCAGCGTTTTTTCGAGCACCGCCATCGTCTGCTCCGGCGTGCGGGTGTGGACGTAGCCCCAGCGGTTGGTCACGCGGTGGACGTGGACATCGACCCCGACCCGGCTCTGGCCGCCGGCGATGCCGAGCACCAGGTTGGCGCACTTCGGCCCGACGCCGGGCAGGCTCAGCAGCACTTCCTCGTCGGCCGGCAGCTGTCCGCCGAATTCCCGCTCGACCCGCTCGGCGATGGCGCGGATGTTCCGCGCCTTGACCAAGTGGAACGAGCTGCCCCGGATGATGTCGTCGATCTCACCGACGGACAGGCGGGCGACCGCGGCCGGCGTGCCGGCGACGGCGAACAGCCGGCGGGCGGTCGGCAACATGACCTCGTCGCGGGTGCGGACGGAGATGATGCAGGCGACCACCTGCTCGAACGCCGAGTCGTGGCCGAGGTCGGCCAACTCGAACAAGGCCGCCTTCGGGAACGGCTTGACGGCCGCCCGCACCCGGCGGAGGGCGGCGGCGATGTCGAACGGCTCCTTCGGCCGGGCGGTCGCGGCGGCGCGGGTGCGGCGGGCGGTCGGCATGGCGGACACCTCCGCCGGATGCCGTGCAACAGGGATGCCAAGCACCGTTGAGCGGGGAGCCGGAGGCGGCCGCGCGGTCGCCTCCGGCTCCCCGCTACACGACCTCGCCCGCCGTTGTTCAGAACCGCCAGTTGAGCTGCGCGAACGCCTCCACGTCGAAGACCTTCGGCCCGGTCAGCGGCACCGCCACGCCGACCGCCAGGTTCGACCAGGTGCCCAGCCCGATGTGCAGGCCGTTGGTCAGTACGAACGTGTCCGGGAACCCCACGAGCGTCTGGTCCAACCCGCGGTGGTTGAGCGGGATCGTCGCGTGCCCCTCGATCACCGGCGTCACGTACGTCACGAGCGCGCCCGGGTCGGCCGACCGGTAGGCCCAGTAGCCCAGGCCGAGCGACGACGTCGTGATGAGCGCGTCCCGCGCGTCGAGCGGCACGATGATCGACGAGAACCCCTGGGCGTAGAGCCGGTCCCAGTTGTAGATGAACCCGGAGTACGGCTGGAGCAGGACGGGGTTCAAGCGCGAGCCGGTCGGGAAGATGGCGTCCGGCCCGGTCGGGGCGGTGACCGCCAGGCCGCCCGACAGGACGTTGCCGGTGGCCCGGTCGTTGACCAGGGCGTACTTCGTGATGAGTGTCAGGTCCCCGAAGTCGCCGCTGGCGAACGTGCTGTCGCCGGTCGTTTGCAGGGAGTTCATCCGCAGGCCGATCGACGCGTCCCCGCCCATTCCGGTCAGCTCGAACCCGTACATCTCGCGGTGCAGGTTGGACCGGGGGAAGCCGGGGACGCCCGCGCCGATGTTGTCGAAGTAGTTGTAGGCGACGTAGACGCGGTCCACCGGCCGGGGGCTTTCGTTCTCTTCGATGTTGATCGCCCCGCGGCCGACCTGTGGGATGAGGAACTCCTTGCAGACGGTCCCCGGCTCGAGCACCGTCTGCGCCGGTCGGACCACGATCACCCGGGTCACGGGCGGCCCTTCGCCGTTGGGCGGCGGGACCTGGATCGTTCGGAGGATCGGCGGGATGAAGACCGGGACCAGCCCGGGGAAGCAGACCTGCCCGCGGGCGGCGCTGCTGAACCCCTGGTCGCCCATCATGTACGGCGTGAACCCGGCCCCGGACGACGTCTGCGGGGCCGCGGCGAACGTGTTGGTCACCGGGGCCAGCGTCGGCGGCGTGGTCAGTCCCGGCGGCGTCGTGGTCTGCGGCGG